>NZ_JBFTSF010000321.1:0-6483 GCF_056399905.1 Cupriavidus sp. 01L46 | reverse complement strand
ATGCCCGGAAAGAAGCTGATCCAGTACTTGCCGGACAACATGTATTGCTGTCCGTTGGCGATCAGCGAGCCCAGCGATGGCTCGG
This sequence comes from Cupriavidus sp. 01L46, assembly GCF_056399905.1. Classification (NCBI taxonomy): domain Bacteria; kingdom Pseudomonadati; phylum Pseudomonadota; class Betaproteobacteria; order Burkholderiales; family Burkholderiaceae; genus Cupriavidus; species Cupriavidus sp. 01L46. Next base: position 6,398 of record NZ_JBFTSF010000321.1, on the reverse strand, counting down.
TAATGGGCACGCCCAGGCCGAGGAAGGACAACGTTGCCTCCAACGTGATGGCGGATGCCACCTGCAGCGCCGCGATCACGATCAGCGGCGGCAGGCAGTTGGGCAGCAGGTGGCGGAACATGATCCGCCCCGGCGGCAGGCCCAGGCAGGTGGCGGCCTCGATATATTCCTTGCGCCGCTCCACCAGCGCCGCGCTGCGGGTGGTGCGGGCGTAGTAAGCCCACTGCACCGCCACCAGCGCGATCACGATATTGCCGATGCCGGGCCGCAGGAATGCCAGCAGGATCAGCGCCAGCAGGATGGGCGGGAACGACAGCTGCAGGTCGGCCACGCGCATGATGATGGCCTCGACGCGGCCGCCGAGGAAACCGGCGATCAGGCCGAGCGTGGCGCCCAGCAGCAGCGCGATCACGGTGCTGACCACGCCCACGCCGATGCTGATGCGCAGGCCGTACATCACGGCCGACAGAATGTCGCGGCCCTGCTCGTCCGAGCCAAGCAGGAAGGTCATGCCACTGCCGGACTGCTCGCCCGGGGCCATGCGCGCATCGAGCACATCGAGCGTAGCGAGGTCATACGGGTTCTGCGGCGACAGCCAGGGCGCCAACAGCGCGATCAGCAGGATGATGATCAGCAAGGTCAGGCCGGTCACGGCGATCTTGCTCGAGAAAAACTGGCTGGCGAAGCGCCGCAGCGGGGTCTGCTCGGCTAGCGGCGGCGGGGCCGCGGTGGTTTCGGTTGCGGTTGTCATGAGCTCAGCCCTTGTTGTCGGCGATACGCACGCGCGGATCGAGCACGCTGTAGATGATGTCCACCAGCAGGTTGATCAGGATGAACAGCGTCACGATCACCATCAGGTAGGCCACGATAACCGGCCGGTCGAGCAACTGGATGGAATCGATGATCAGCTTGCCCATGCCGGGCCAGGCGAAGATCGATTCGGTCACGATGGCGAAGGCGATGATCGAGCCGAACTGCAGCGCGATCACCGTGACGATCGGAATCATGATGTTCTTGAGCACGTGCACGCCGACGATGCGGGTATTGGACAGGCCCTTGGCCCGCGCGAACTTGACGTAGTCCATCAGCATCGCTTCCTGCGTGCCCGCCCGCGTGAGACGGATCACCATGGCGATATTGAGCAGCGACAGCGTCACCGCCGGCAGCAGCAGGTGGCGCAGGCCATCCGCCGTCATGAAGCTGACGGGGATGCCGAGCAACGAGGTGGTTTCACCGCGCCCGTTGGACGGCAGCCAGCCCAGTTGCACCGCGAACACCATGATCAGCATCAGCCCGACCCAGAAGGTGGGCAGCGAGAAGCCGAGGATGGAAACGCCCATGATGGTCTTGCCGGCCACGCCGCCGGGACGCAGGCCCGCCCATAGCCCGAGCGGGATGCCGAGCAGCACGGCCAGCAGGATGGCGCACACGGCCAGCTCCATGGTGGCCGGCATGCGCTCGAAGATCAGCTTGAGCGCGGGCGTGCCGTGCGCGAACGAGGTGCCGAGGTCCCCGTGCAGCGCGTTGCGCAGGAAGATCCAGTATTGTTCCCAGAGGGGCTTGTCGAGCCCGAGCGCCGCGATGGTGCGCTTGATGTCCTCCTGGTCGGCCTGAGGATTGATCAGGATATCGACCGGGTTGCCGATGGCAAAGACGCCCAGGAAAACCAATAGCGACATGACGAAGAGCACGACTACGCTCTGCATCAGGCGCCGAATAATGAAAACCAGCATGTTCGGAAGCTTTCCTTCGCCGATGACAGGCCACGGCGCCTGTGGGCGCCGCCTGGCTGCACCGGCAGTCGGCTCGTGGCTAGGCCCGGCTACCGTCCGGGGATGATTCGCCGGGAAGCGGCCACCCAGACCGCGGACGCTTCCCGCTTTTACCTGCAGATGATCTAGTGCCCGGGGGGCGCGGCGTTGTGGTCGCGCTCCCCGGCCTCACCTCTAACCTCTACTGCTTAGACTGCTTAGGCCTTCGCTTCACTGCGGCTTGAAATTGTGCGCGTACGTCCGTTCGTCGGTACGCGGCACATATGTGATGCCCTTCTGGGTGGCCCAGGTGGTCACCTGCTGGTGGATCGGGATGATACCGCCATCGTTGATGGCAATCGCGGTAGCTTCCTGCAGCAGCTTGGAACGCTCGCCGTCATCCACGGTGGCCAGCGCCTTTTCCAGCACTACGTCCATCTTGGGATTGCAGTACTCGCCCCAATTGGTCGTGCCAAAGCCCTTCTTCGGATCCTCGCACGCCAGCAGCGCGCGCAGCGGCGAGCTCACTTCGCCGGTTTGCGCGCCCCAGCCCAGCAAGCCGAACGAGAATTCGTGCTTGATACCCTTGGAAGAATAGGTTGCCATCGGCATCCCCTCTACCTTGGTCGCAATGCCGATGCGGGTCAGGTTCTGCGCGATGGTCTGGGCGATCTTCTCGTCGTTGACGTAGCGGTTGTTCGGCGTGTGCAGCGTAATGCCGAAACCGTTCGGATAGCCCGCCTCGGCCAGCAGCTTCTTGGCGCCTTCCGGGTCGTACTTGACCGTCTTCAGGTTCGGGTTGTAGCCGAACAGCGTGGGCGGCACCAGGTTGTTGGTCGGCTCGGCGAGGCCTTCCATCAGGCGGTCCTTGATGCCCTGGCGGTTGATGGCCATGCTGATGGCATTGCGCACGCGCGCATCCTTCAGCGGATTCTTGTCCATCGGCGCGCCTTCCTTGGTGGTGACAAAAGGCGACTTGTCTTTCTTGTCATCGGTGTACAGGTAGATCACGCGGTGCGAGATCTTGGAGAAGAAGGACAGCTTCGGATCCTTGCGCACCTGCGGCAGGTCCGGCGTCGGCACGTTCTCGATGGCCTGCACGTCCCCGGACAGCAACGCCGCCATGCGGGTGGCCGGGTTCGGGATGAAGCGCAGCGTCACCTTGTCCCAGGCGGGCTTGGGGCCCCAGTAGTCGGGGTTCTTCATCAGTTCGACCCGGTCGTCGCGCGCGTAGCTGACGAACTTGAAGGGGCCGGTGCCGATCATGCCCTTGCCTTGCGCGAAGTCGTCCGAGGTCAGGCCCTGCGTGGCCTTCTTCTGCACGATGAAGATCGACGTCAGGTCGTTCAGCATCAGCGGGTACGGCGTGTTGGTGGTGAGCTGGATGGTGTACTTGTCGATCACCTTCTTGTTGATGATCGCCTTGGTGTAGACGTCGAACTTGCCCGGGCTGTTCTGGATGGTGGACGGACGCTCAAGTGACCAGACGATATCGTCGGTGGTGAGCTCCGAGCCGTCGTGGAACTTCACGCCCTTGCGGATCTTGAACTCCCAGGTCAGGTTGTTCACCAGCTTCCAGGACTCGGCAAGGCCAGGAATGATCTTGCTGTCCGCATCCATCTTCACCAGGCACTCGAACATGTGCTCGGAGACGTTGATGTTGGAGAACAGGTTGTAAAAGTGCGGATCCATCGAGGTCGGAGGCGAGCTCATGGCCAGCTTGAAATCAACCGCGTGGGCCTGGCTGGCAAAACCGAAGCTCATGGCCGCGGTTACCACCATGGCACCGAATGCCTTCTTGCATGTGCGAAGGGACATCGCGCAATTCTCCAGGGAAGAAATGTAGCAAATGACTACTAAGGGCAGCGCAGGCAAACGGGCCAAGCGCCGCATTTTGGTGCGGCTACGTACGCAACAAGCGACAACGTTGCCAGGCAAGCACATCAAGCATGAACTGTTCCAGCACTGCACCATGCGGGGCAATGCGGGGAAACCCCCGCGCTGGTTGGCGGTGATGCGCGCGGGAGCGCTGGTGAAAGTGGCGGAAGTGTCGTGCCGGGCGCCTGTTTTGGCGCTTTGGACCAAGGCGTCGTATGATCGGGGTATCCATCGCCCTCAACTGGCATCATGACACTCATCCCCGAAATTCTTCAGGCGCAGCCTGAAATCCGCAGCATCCGACGCGACATCCATGCCCATCCGGAGCTTTGCTTCAAGGAGGAACGAACTTCCGACGTGGTGGCGCAGAACCTCGCTGCCTGGGGCATCGAGGTCCATCGCGGCCTTGGCACCACTGGCCTGGTCGGCGTGATTCGCAATGGCAGCGGCAAGCGCAGCATCGGCCTTCGCGCCGACATGGATGCCCTGCCGCTGCAGGAGGCCAACACCTTCGGCCACCGCTCTCAGCATGACGGGCGCATGCATGCCTGCGGCCATGACGGCCACACCGCGATGCTGCTGGGTGCGGCACGCTATCTGGCCGAGCACCGGAATTTCGATGGCACCATCAACCTGATCTTCCAGCCGGCCGAGGAAGGCGGAGGCGGCGCGCGCGAGATGATCAAGGATGGCCTGTTCGAGCGCTTCCCGTGCGATGCCGTGTTTGGCATGCACAACTGGCCCGGCATGCCGGCCGGCAGCTTCGGCACCACCGCCGGCCCGCTGATGGCGTCGAGCAATGAATTCCGCATTGTCGTGCGCGGCAAGGGCGCGCATGCTGCGTTGCCGCACAACGGCAACGACCCGGTTTTCACAGGGGCGCAGATCGTGTCCGCGCTGCAGGGCATCATTACCCGCAACAAGCGCCCGATCGATGCTGCCGTGATCTCGGTCACGCAGTTCCATGGTGGCGATGCCACCAATATCGTGCCGGACCAGGTCTGGATCGGTGGCACCGTGCGCACCTTCACGCTGCCGGTGCTGGACCTGATCGAGCGCCGCATGGAAGAAGTCTCCAAGGCGGTTGCGAGCGCCTTCGATTGCACCGTGGAATTCGAGTTTCACCGCAACTATCCGCCCACCGTCAACAGCGCAGCAGAAACCGCGTTCGCCGTCGAAGTGGCGAGCGAGCTGGTGGGCGCGGGCAATGTCGACGGCAAGATCGAGCCGACCATGGGCGCCGAGGACTTCTCCTTCATGTTGCTGGAAAAGCCCGGTTGCTACCTGTTCATCGGCAATGGCGAAGGGGTGCACCGCGAAGCCGGCCACGGCCTTGGTCCCTGCATGCTGCACAACCCCAGCTACGACTTCAACGACGAAATCCTACCGGTCGGCTCGACCTTCTTCGTGAAGCTGGCGGAGAAGTGGCTCGCGCCGGCTTGAGTGCGCGTCAGTCCAGCGCGATGTCGCCGTACCAGCTTTCGGCGCGGCTCCTGGTGTTGTCGGTATCGGTCATGAGGCCGATCGCCACCACCTTGCCGGGATCGGCCCCGAAGGCCTTGCGATAGTCGGCGCGCAGGTCGCGCCGGTGGCAACGCCATTCGCCGGTATGCCGGGTACCGGAGTCGACCACGATCATCCGCACACGTTCGGTGTGCGGATTCGACACCACGGATCCTTCAGGCTTGCGCCCGCCCCAGATGTACATCAGCGTGGCATAGGGCATGTCGCGCCCGGTTGTCAGCCGCGCCATTTCGTACATCAACTGATCCTTTAGGGAGAGGCTGCCTTTGTCGCCATCGAAGGCGACGAAGATGCGCAGCGGCGAGTCTTCGCGCGGGGCCAGTGAGTTGTCAGCGCTACGGATAACGTCGCGCGTCTTCCATGTCCAGTTCAGCATGCCCGGCTCGCGCCCGACCAGTGGTACGTACAGGCCGGATGCCGAACTGTCAGCTTCGGCATGCAACACCATGCGTTGCTCGACTTCTGTCAGGGTATATCGCGTGGGAATTTTGTTGCGATTGACGGTCCAGGGCTGCCAGCCTGCCGGCTTGCTAAGCCCGCTTGGCGTCGCGGAGAACAAGGGCAGGTGCTTCAGCGTGGGGTGCTCTTCCGGCTCGCTGGGCCCACTGGCATGATCGGCTTCCGCTGAATCCTGGCTCGTTGCGATCAGGCCCGCTGTCACGCTCTCGGTGGACACCGGCATCTGCGCCGGTTCGGCTAACCTGAACTGCTCAATGTGCGCGGCAAAGCTGCTGCAGTCGTTCGACGAGAGCGCAGCCATGGCGCCCGGCCCCGACAGCGGGGGCGTGGACGCCGTTCCGAGTGTGCTGCAACCCGTCAAAACAAGCGCACCTACCACGCTGGTCAGCGCCAACAGGCAAAATCTGGCCGCCATTCATCCCCCAAACCTGGATGCCACCACCTGGTCGCGCCTGCTGGCACGCACCGGCCCGGACTTTTTTTCAATCTTTCGAACTGCGTCAATGCATCGAATTGCGTCACGCCGGGCCAAGCCGGGGCTTGAGGCAAACGGTAACAGAAGGATATGGGGGAAGGAAGGCTCCGGTACCCTGACGCGGGGATGCCGGGTGTGGCGGCAGCGCAAAACCGCAGCCACAAACCGCAGCCACAAAAGCAAAACCCCCCAGTACTTTCGTACTGGGGGGTTTCAAGGGAGAGCCTGGCGATTACCTACTTTCACACGGGTATCCGCACTATCATCGGCGTGGAGTCGTTTCACGGTCCTGTTCGGGATGGGAAGGGGTG
>NZ_JBFTSF010000320.1:0-6540 GCF_056399905.1 Cupriavidus sp. 01L46 | reverse complement strand
GACATGATGTGTGGGGGGCTTGGGAGGCGCCTTTGCAAACCATGAAACCAGGTTGCAAAGGTCTTGCTCGACCGCCGATGGTACTTGGCGCGGTCAGCACAACCGGAGACTGTCAGTCCCGGAATGACGATTGTGCTAAGGGCATGGCCCCGGAGCTACTCCCCTTTGAGGGGCGATCCAATCCGGGCGAGCCCGAAGCAGATACGCTGAGGCGGATTATAAACGATGCCGCGTATTTTATGTGGTGGCGTTGTGGTGGCATTGCGGCGGCAAACTGTTGTTGAATAAGGCGCACTTTCTGGTTTCCACTGCACAGAGGATTTTGTGCAATGCGGTAAGCACACTCCGCGCTCGCCAGCTATCCTGAAAAGACTTGCATCGCTGATGCGCCCCAGACGTCACCGGAGGCGAATCCCTTGCAACTCCCGCGCATGCCGTGACGTGCGGGCCTCTGGGGGTTTTATGCAGTGCCCATCGACCATCAAGGAAACGTCATGCCGGCAGTCCCGACCCCGCTGAATCCGCTGAACGCACGCCTCAAGCACACGCAAGCCAATCACAACGGCACCTCCGCCCTGAAACCCAACGGCTCTCCCGCCAGCAGCGTCGTCGTCGGCAACGGCCATGCACAGCCGAACCCGGTGCCGCGGCTGGATTTCATCCAGCAGTACCACGAAGACAGCGGCGCGCTACGCGGCGAGATCACGCGCGGCCTGCTGGCCGGCGCCGCCAGCATCAGCCCCAAGTTCTTCTACGACGTGCTCGGCTCGCGCCTGTTCGAGGCCATCACCGATCTGCCCGAGTACTACCCCACGCGCACCGAGGCCGCGGTCTTTTCGGCATTTGCTCCCGCGATGGCCGCACGCGCCGGCAGCGGCTGCGTGCTGATCGACCTTGGCGCGGGTAACTGCCAGAAGGCGGCCCGGCTCTTCGGCAGCCTGCAGCCGGCGCAATACGTGGCGCTCGACATCTCGGTGGAGTTCCTGCGCGGCACGCTGTTCTGCCTGCAGCAGCAGCATCCGCAGATTCCCATGCTTGGCCTGGGCGCCGACCTGTGCGTGCCGCTCGATCTGCCGCCCGAGGTCAGGCACGGGCGCCGTCTGTTCTTTTATCCAGGATCCAGTATCGGCAATTTCGCACCCGCGCAGGCGCAGGCCTTGCTGCAGCGGCTGCGGGCCGCGGCGGGCAAGGGGGATGGCGTGCTGATCGGTGTGGACCTGCTCAAGGACGAGCAGGCGCTGGTGGCTGCCTATGATGACCCGCTGGGCGTGACCGCCGCCTTCAATCGCAATGTGCTGCGCAACCTGAACCGCATCGTGGGCAGYGACTTCCAGCTTGAGGACTGGCGCCATGTGGCCAGCTTCGACCGCGTGGGGTCGCGCATCCAGATGCACCTGCAAGCTGAGCGCGAGGTCACCGTGCGCTGGGCGGAGGGTAGCCGCGGCTTCCGCGCGGGCGAGCAAATTCATACGGAGGATTCGTATAAATACCGCCCGGACGACTTCGCTGCCTTGCTCGAGGCCGCGGGCTTCGGCGATCCGGTCTGGTGGAGCGATCCGCGCGGATGGTTCGCGGTGTTCCACGCCCGGGTCTGAAGCCTGAAGCCTGAAGCCTGAAGCCTGAAGCCACCGGGCGCACCGCGAGGGGGCGGTAGGGCTGGTGTCATAATGCCCGCATCTCTCCGGCGAGAGGTGCGGCGCATGGCGCACGCGGCTCGCCGGATCACGCAACCGGGTGCCAATCCCATTTTCCGGCAGGGTGTTCGATGAGCGGCTTCTCCATGCTTCCCGACCTTCATTTCAACGGCGGCAAGGCCGTCTGGGCCGATGCCCGGCGGCTGCCGCGCGAAGGCCTGGCTCAGGCACTGGTGGAGGCGCGCAACCGCACCCTGGCCTGGCTGGCAGCTTTTGGCCAGACCCGGCGCGGCTGGGAGGTGCCACGGCAGGACTTTGCCGACCCACCGCTGTGGACTCTCGGACATGTGGCCTGGCACGCCGAATGGTGGTGCCTGCGCGACGTGCGTACGCTCGAGCGCGATGGCGCCTGGCTGCAGGTGGCCAGTGTGCCGTCGCTGCTGACTGGCGCGGATGAGTGGTTCGATCCCGATCGCATCGATCCCGATGCCCGCTGGGAGGTCACGCTGCCCGACGTGGCCGTGGTCAAGCGCTACGCCGCCGACGTGCTCGATGCCGTCCTGCGCCGGCTGGCGGCGCAACCCGACGATGGCGATGCCACGCTCTACGCCTGGCGCCGCGCGCTGTTCCACGAGGACCGCCAGGGCGAGGCCATCGCCGCGCTGCTGCAGGCGCTGGGCGTTGCCCCCGTGGAGCCTGCGGTCGTCCTGCCATCGGTATCGGTGCCGCACGGCGGCACCTTGCAGTTTCCCGGCGGGCGTTTCATCCAGGGCTGGAACGCGCCGGATGGCTTCGCGCTGCCCGATGAACGGCCGGCCCAGCCCACCTATGTGCCGGCTTTCGAGATGGATGCCGCGCCGGTCAGCAATGCGCAGTTCCTCGATTTCGTAGAGGACGGCGGCTACGAGCGCGCGTCGTGGTGGTCGGCGGCGGGGCGCCAGTGGCTGATGATGCAGGATCGCTCGGCGCCGCGCTACTGGGCCCGCCATCCTGAGTCCAGGGCCTGGATGGCCTTGCGTTTCGGCAGTCTGCGCACGTTGAGCCCTGACGAGGCGGTACGTCACGTCAGCTTGTTCGAGGCGCAAGCCTGGTGTGCCTGGGCAGGCCGGCGCCTGCCGACGGAGACGGAATGGGAGCTGGCTGCAGTCCAGGACCGGGGCGGCCTGCGCTGGGGCATGGTGCGCGAGTGGACGGCGACGCCGTACGAGCCCTACGCGGGATTCGAGGCGGACCCCGCCGATATGGAATACGTATACTGCTTTGCCAGCCACCAGGCGGTGCGGAGCACCTCTTTCGCCAGCCCGGCGCGCCAGCGCCATGCACGCGCGCGCATGGCGCTGCTGCCCGAGGACGATTTCGCGTTCGTCGGCTTTCGCAGCTGTTCGATGTAGCGGGGCACTGGTTGCCGGTGGCGAGCGCTGTTGGTTGAGGCGGCCAAAGTCGCCAGCCAAAGAAAAAGGCACCCGAAGGTGCCTTTTTCTTTGGCTTTGCGAGAGATCGCCGCCTAAGCGGTGAACCTGTTCAGCCTGGCGAATTAACGCTCGAAACGCGAGCGGCCGCCGGTGTTGCCGTTGCCGTTGCGCTGACCGCCGCCAAAGCCGCCGCGGTTGCCGTCGCCGAAGCTGCGGGGTGCGCCGTCACGGTTGCCATCGCGGTTGCCGAAGCTGCGGCCTTCGCCGCCACGGTATCCACCGTTGCTGCCATTGCCGGCTGCACCGCCGCCAAAGCCGCCACGATTGCCGTCGCCGAAGCTGCGGGGAGCCGCGCCGTCACGATTGCCGAAGCCGCGATTGTCGCCGCCACGGTAGCCGCCGCTTTCGTTGTTGAAGCTGCGCTGGCCGCCGGCCGCGCCTTGGCCGCCCTGGCCACGATAGCCGGTGCTGTTGCCATTGGGGTTGCCCAGGCTGCTGCGGTCGCCGAAGCCACGGTTGCCGTCACGGTCGCCGAACGGGCGATCGCCTGCGGGACGCGGGGCGCCGTCACGGCTGCCGAAGCCGCGGCTTTCGCCGCCGCCGAACTTGCGGTCGCCAAAGCTGCGGTTTTCACCGCCGCGATAGCCGCCGCCATTGCTGTTGCCACGGTAGCCGCCGCGGTCGCCGCCCGGCTTGCCGGCGAAGCCCGAACGCGGCTTCGGCGAGCGACGCGGCTCCAGGCCTTCGATCACCGATGCGTCGACACGGTTGTTGGTGAAGCGCTCGATGCGCTTCCACTGGAACATGTCGCCGTGGTTCACCAGGTTGATGGCGACGCCCGAGCGGCCAGCACGGCCGGTACGGCCGATACGGTGGACGTAGTCTTCCGCTTGCTTGGGCAGGTCGAAGTTGACCACGTGGGTGATATCGGGCACGTCGATGCCGCGTGCGGCCACGTCGGTTGCCACCAGGATGCGCAGGTTGCCGCGGCGCAGCGAGGTCAGGGTGCGGTTACGCGCGCCCTGGGTCATGTCGCCGTGCAGCGCGCCGGCCGCGAAGCCGGTGTCCGACAGGCGCTCGGCCAGCGAATCGGCATCGCGCTTGGTCGCGGTGAAGACGATGGCTTGCTTGAGCGTGGTGTCGCGCAGCAGGTGGTCCAGCAGCTTTTCCTTGTGCGACATGTCGTCGGTGAAGTGCAGGCGCTGTTCGATATTGCTTTGGTCGGCGCGGGTCGCGGCGATCTCGATGCGTTGCGGATCGCGCAGCTGACGCGAGGCCAGCTGGGCGATGCGGCCGTCCAGCGTGGCCGAGAACATCAGCGTCTGGCGGGTGGCCGGGGTAGCGGCAACGATGGCGTCGATGTCGTCGGCGAAGCCCATGTCGAGCATACGGTCGGCTTCGTCGAACACCAGCATGTCCAGCTGGGACAGGTCGATACGGCCGGCTTCAACGTGGTCCAGCAGGCGGCCCGGGGTCGCGACCAGGATGTCAGGCATCTTGGACAGCGCGGCGAGCTGCTTCGGGTAAGGCATGCCGCCCAGGATGCTGGCGCAGACGATGCGGCGCAGGTGGCGGCCGTACTTGGCGGTGGCTTCGGTAACTTGCAGGGCCAGTTCGCGGGTTGGGGTCAGCACCAGCAGCGCGGGTTGCGCCGGCGACGGACGGGGGCGCTTGCCCTTCATGCGCTTGACCGGATCGTCCGAACGCGGGCGATTCGGCGAAGCCTTCTCGCTGATGCGCTGGATTGCCGGCAGGATAAAGGCGCCGGTCTTGCCCGAGCCGGTCTGGCTCGACACCAGCAGGTCGCGGCCAGCCAGGAAGGCGGGGATCGCTTGTGCCTGCACCGGGGTCGGGGTGGTGTAGTTCAGTTCAACCAGGGCGCGAAGAATGGCTTCTTCGAGGCCGAGCTTGGCGAAGCCGTTTTCGGCATCGATGGCAACAGCGGCAGGCGCCACGGCGGCTTCCGGGCTGAGGATGGCGTCGAGCTTGTCGAGCGGGCTCGGTTCCTGGATAGCGGGGGTGGCGATGGCTGCGGCTTCGATCGATGCGTCGGCGGCGGAGGCAAAATCTTGCTCCGCACGAATGTCGTGCTGGGTCATGTCGTAATTTTCTTTAAATGCATGGCACCCCATGCCGAACTAGCGAACAGGGGCGGGCGCAGTGCAAAGTCTTAAAAAGGCTTCGGCGCCAATCGGTGAGGCCGTTACGACAGACACAGCTGGCAGTACGGCGGCAGGCAGGGTGACACCGGGCACAAGGCCGGGCGGCAGTCCCTGGCAGGCAAACAGCTCTATAGAGCTATTCAACAGGATCGGAGACGAGGCGACGTCGGTGAGAAATGCGTTCTGTCGGGTATCACCAGTTGGCCTTGATGCAGCAAACAGCGCGGCAACATAAAGCAGGCCAGTCGGCGGGACCGGGGAGCAGAGCTTGAGAGCGGGGGCGGTATCGCCTGCCGGAAGAACCCGGCTGGCGTGTTGCACAACTCACAGTGCGAACTCACGGCGCGAATTATAGCAGAAACAAAAGTAAGTTTGTTGCACTGCGATAGGAATTCCTTTCTGAGGCCGATAGGCGGCTGAAGCGCGAGATTTTGCGTGTCATCGCGCACTTTTGTTGGCATTTTTCCCTGCCCCATTCAAAGTTGCATCCGTGGGMTGCCTGCCTATACTGAAGCCGTCGGGCACACGGTTGCCCGGCAAGGTGGCGGACCTGGAATACCCGCTGACCTTCCTCGGCGCTTTGCTTTAAGTGCTGCTAGCCGCTGATATCGCGGCAGTCGGCGTCACTGCCAGCTTTCCTTCGATTCTCCGGGTGGTCCGGAGGGACGTCCGCGTCATGGGCGGAATCATGGGAAACGCTGCTTGCAACGACTGTTGCCGCGATAGCGCCGGCGTTGACCTGGAAGGCCCGGACCGTCCGCAACCAGCCCGCCAGTCTCCTGGCGGGCTTCTCGTTTGTGGGGCTGGCGGTTCTGCTAACCGCGCCTCGCCACGCCGCTGCGTTTCCTTCGCGCGACAAAAGTCATCGATGGATACCTTTGCTAACAGCCTGAAGTTCCGGGTCAGGCTATTCTTGCTCCTGAACAACACAGGCAAGCGAGAGAACAATATGCGAAAGATTCTGTTGTGCGCGGCAGCAGCAGCGGGCTTGGCGGGTGGGTTGGGCGTGGCGCCGGCGGCGCTGGCCCAGGTGTCAATCAATCTGGCGATTGGCGTTCCGCCGCCGGCCCCCGTCTATGAAGCCGTCCCGGTTGCGCGTCCCGGCTACGTCTGGGCCCCCGGCTACTGGGATTGGGACGATCGCGGCCACAAGCACAAATGGAAAAAGGGCAAATGGGAGCGCGAGCGCGCCGGCTACGTCTACGAGGCGCCGCGCTGGGTGCAGGCCAGCGGTGGCTGGGTGTTGATGCCCGAGCGCTGGGACGGACGCGGCGACGGCGGGTATGGCAAGAAAGACAAGGGCTATCACTGTCCCCCGGGGCACGCCAAGAA
>NZ_JBFTSF010000319.1:0-6547 GCF_056399905.1 Cupriavidus sp. 01L46 | reverse complement strand
GTGCTGCGCTTCCTGCTGGGCGCGGCCGAGGCGGGCCTCTTTCCCGGCATCCTGTACTTCCTGACCAAGTGGTTCCCGATGCGCCATCGCGCCCGCATCATYGGCCTGCTGGTGCTCGCGCAGCCCATCGCCCTGATCGTCACCGGGCCGATCGCCGGCTGGGTGCTGTCCACCAGCGGGCTGTTTGGCTTGACCAACTGGCAGACCCTGTTCGTGCTCAGCGGGCTGCCCGCGGTGCTCCTGTGCTTGCCCACACTGCGCATCCTGCCCGAGTCTCCATCGCAGGCACGCTGGCTGGCGCCGGCGGACCGCGCCTGGATCGAGCGCGAGTTGGCGGCGGACCAGTCCACGTTCGCGCTCAAGGCGCACGGTAACCCGCTTGGCGCGCTCAAGGACAAGCGCGTGCTGCTGCTGGCCCTGCTGTTCCTGCCGTTCCCGCTCAGCATCTACGGCTTGTCGCTGTGGCTGCCCACCATCATCAAGCAGTTCGGCGTGACGGATGCCACCACGGGCCTGCTGTCGGCGGTACCGTACCTGTTCGCGGTGGTCGGGCTGTACCTGGTGCCACGGCATTCAGATCGCAAGGGCGAGCGCTACTGGCACATCATCGTGGTGTCGGCCATGGGCGCGATCACGATGGCGGCCAGCGCCTGGGTCCAGACGCCCGCGCTGCAGTTCCTCTTCATCTGCCTGACTGCGTTCTCGATCTATTCGATCCAGGCGGTGGTGTGGGCGCTGCCGGGCCAGTTCCTGACCGGCGCCAGCGCCGCCGTGGGCATCGCGACGATCAACTCGCTGGCCAACCTGGGCGGCTACCTTGGCCCCTACGGGATCGGCCTGATCAAGGATGCGACGGGCAAGCTGGCCTCGGGACTCTACTTCCTGGCCGCCATGCTGGTGTTCGCGGTGATCATGACGTTTGTGGTGCGCTCGGCGCTGGAGACGCCGGCAAGGTCCTGATGCTGGCGTTGGTTCTTTTGCGCCGGCGTGCCTGGCGTGGCTCGCCGGCGTCGTCGTGCCTACAGCGCCACGAACACCGCGCCGTTCTCCACCTTCACGCTATACGCCTGGATATCGCTGGTCAGCGGCTCGCACATCGCCCGTCCGGTGCGCACGTCGAACTTGCCTTGGTGCAGCGGGCACTCGATCTCGTGCCCGTCCAGGAAGCCGTCGCACAGACGCGCGTTGCCATGGCTGCAAGCGTTGTCCGTGGCATAGATTTCGTCGCCCACGCTGTACAGCGCGATTTCCTTGCCGAGTGCGTTGACCGCCACGACATCGTCCTTGGGGATTGCCACCAGCGGGATCACTTGGGTCCATTGCTTCGACATGGTTTGCCTCAAATCTCAATATTCAAATCGGGTAGATGATCGAGTTGGCGATCATCTCGCTGTCGAACACGCATAGCCGGGACTCGAACTTCAGCCCGTGCTCCGTGCGCCGGATCACATCGATATAGCGGCCCACGTTGTACACGGTGGATTGCCCATCCGGCTTGGTGCGAAAGACCGCGTAGCTGGCCTCGGCGTCGATCCGCTCCGCGTCGGTCTTCAGGATGCGCGGTATGCCGACCACATGGCGCTGGTAGTACGGATCGTGGAAGATGGTCTCGGTCGCGCCATAGATGCGGTCCTTGAGCATGCCGCGGCTCTCGAAGGAGAGCGTGGCAAGCGGGAGACCGGCTTCGTGGTTCTCGCGCGGCTGGAGCTTGTAGACGCAGGCCTCGGTGAAGAAGCCGGGCCATTTGTCCCATTCGTTGTTGTCCAGCGCGGCAGCGTAGTCCGCGTACAGCGCCAGCACCTGCGTGTAGGTTTCGAAGTCGAGCATGTCTCAGGCCTCCATCACGCGGCGCCAGTAGTTGTACATCCCGCGGATCAGTGTCTCGGTCACCATGTGGTCCGTATCGCCGATCTCGCGCCCGCCGAGTTCCGCCACCGTCCGGTGGAACGGCTTTTGCTCGAAGCCTTGCTGGGAGAACTCGATCACTTCGCCGTCGTCGGCCGAGACAAAGCCGGCCGGGCCGAACAGGTTGGCCTGGCGCAGGCGGCGCCGGGTCATGTCGGCATCGTCGCCCTCGAAGCCGAAGTGCGTCCACACGAAGTTGAACGAGCCGTGGCCGGTGGGCTGGATATGCCGCGTCGACACGGAGTTGACCTGCTGCTGGATGATGACGCTGGGGAACAGCGTCATCATCACCGCCGTGGGCTCTCCCCACCAGGGTTCCTGCACCACATCGAG
The DNA here is from genome assembly GCF_056399905.1 of Cupriavidus sp. 01L46. Taxonomy (NCBI): domain Bacteria; kingdom Pseudomonadati; phylum Pseudomonadota; class Betaproteobacteria; order Burkholderiales; family Burkholderiaceae; genus Cupriavidus; species Cupriavidus sp. 01L46. The sequence continues at coordinate 4,309 of NZ_JBFTSF010000319.1, read as the reverse complement.
GAAGCGGTCGTCGTGCAGGCTCATCTGCTCCTTGAAGCTGGACACGCCGCTGGTGACATCGCCCTTGCCGCCCTGGCCGCGCGTGGAGATCATCGCCGCGTGGCGGAAGTGCTCGTCCATCTTGAGCGCCGACTTGTTGTCGGCGCGCCAGAGCCCGAAGGTCACGAACCACGTGTGCAGCAACCCCGGGTGATATGGGTCTTTGATGTTCTCCTGCATCAGCTTCCAGTTGCCGGGAATCTGCTGGCGGCTATAGCCGAGGATGGTCAKCTTGCGGCCGTCGAAGACACGGTCGAAGTAGGCCAGGATGGTCGGGCCGAGATAGTCCTCCAGCGCCGGCACCTCATGGTCGAACGAGGCGAAGATCACGCCGTTGCGGCGCGCCACCTTGAGCTTGGTCAGGCCGTGCGCCTTCGGGTCGAAGTCGGCGGGCATGCCGCCATTGACCTTGCCGTCGAGCTTGACGCCGCGCCGGAACGGCACGCCAACGAGGTTGCCCTTGAGGTCGTAGTTCCACTGGTGATAGGGGCAGGTGAAGTCCTTGCGGTTGCCGGAGCGCTCGCGGCAGAACTGCACGCCGCGATGCGCGCAGACGTTCTCCACCACGTAGATCTCGCCATCCGCCGTGCGGCTGGCAATGACCGAGCGCTCGCCGATGGCGGTGCGCTTGAAGTCGCCGGCGTTCGGGATTTCCGCTTCGAGCCCGATATAGCACCAGTGGCCAGCGTAGAAGAAGCGCTCCAGCTCCTGCCGGTAGACGTCGTCATCGGTATAGGCCCAGAAGGGGATCCGGCTGGAGCCTTCGTCCTTCCATTCCTTCTTCTTGAATACAACAGCTTGCTCGCGCATGGTTTGTCTCCGCGATGTTCGTGATGTGGGGACGCAACGGGTCAGACGCCGCTGGCGTGGAAGGCGTCGGCATGGATGTGGTCGGGGTCCATGCCTCTTTGGCGGAGCAGGATGGAGGCGGCGTCGACCATGACCGGGGCGCCCGCCAGGTAGGCGCRCCAGCCCTGCATGTGGGCCCAGTCGTCGGCCACCGCCTTGGTCACCACGCCGCCCCGGTAGCCGTTGCCGTCGCCGGCCGATGCCACCACCACGTGCACATGCATTGCGGCATGGCGCGCCTGCAGCTCGCGCAGCCATTCCAGGCCATAGAGGTCGGCATGCGTGCGAACGCCAAAATAAACGTGCACCTCGTTGCGCATGCCGCCGTCGAGCATGCCGCGCAGGATCGACAGGATCGGGGCCAGCCCGGTGCCGCCCGCGATGCACACCACGGGCCCGTCGAACTTGCGCCGCAGGTACGCCGTGCCCAGCGGGCCGCTGACGCGGATGGCATCGCCAACCTTGAGTTCCGACGCCACATAGGACGTCACGCGCCCGCCGGGCACCAGCCGGATATGGAATTCGAGCTCGCCCGCGCCGTGCGCCACCRCCATCGAGTAAGGCCGGATATGGCGCGGCGTGAACTGCAGCGTGGCSTACTGTCCCGGCGAGAAGTCGAGCGGCTTGGGAATCGCCACGCGGACCCGCTTGATGTCATGGGTCAGGTCGTCCAGAGCGGTCACGGTGCCCTTGAGGATCCTGGCGGGATGCACCACGACCTCGTCGAGTTCCGGGATCTCGATCGCGCAGCTCTCTACCAGCGTGGTCTGGCACGCCAGCACCGACTGGCCGGCGGCCATGGGCGCGCGCGAATCCTCGGGGCCGCTCGCCTGGGTGCGGCCGGCCAGGACCTTGCAGCGGCAGGTGCCACAGCGTCCCGCCATGCAGCTATACGAGATGGGTACCTGGTTGGCCCGCAGCACGTCCAGCAGGTTGTCGCCGGCTTGCGCGTGCAGCGTTCTGTCCAGCGGGTGGATGGATACTTCCATGGGGGGGCGTCTCCAACTAGTTCTACCTGGCATCCGTTTGCCGTTTGCCGTTTGCCGATGGGCGTATGTTGGCGCCGCAGGTAGAATTAATAAATAGAAGGAAGGTGATACGTCATATCACTCTAAGTGATAAAGGGGTCTGAGATGGAGCTGCGGGAGATCGACCTGAACCTGCTGGTCGTGTTCAATGAACTGCTGCGCCTGAGGCGGGTGTCCGCCGTGGCCGAAGCGCTGGGCACTTCGCAGCCGGCCATCAGCAACGCGCTCAATCGCCTGCGCAAGCTGCTGGGCGACGAGCTATTCCTGCGCACCGCCAAGGGCATGGTGCCCACGCCGTTCGCGGAGAACCTGGCGGAGCCGATCGGTTATGCGCTCGGCGCCATCCACAACACGCTCAATGCGCAGTCCGTGTTCGAGCCGGCCACCAGCGCGCGCGGCTTCACCATCGCCATGACGGATATCGGCGAGATCTATTTCCTGCCCGACCTGATGAAGCGGCTGTCCGAGGTGGCGCCCGGCGTGACCATCAGCACGGTGCGCAACCATACGGTGAACTTGCGCGARGAAATGGAAAGCGGCCGCGTGGACCTGGCGATCGGCTTCATGCCGGACCTCAAGGCCGGCTTCTTCCAGCGGCGGCTGTTCCGCCAGCGCTACGTCTGCCTGTTCCGCCAGGGCCATCCCCTGGCCCGCGAGGGCATGACCCTCAAGTCGTTTGGCAGTGCCGAGCACGTAGCGATCGTCGCGGCAGGCACCGGGCACAGCATGGTGGACGAAGTGATCCAGCKCGCCGGCGTGCCGCGCCAGGTCCGCCTGCACGTCCCGCACTTCGTGGCTGTGGGCCATATCCTGCAGACGACCGACCTGATCGCGGTGGTGCCGCAGGCCTATGCCGAGCGCACGTTAAAGCCCTTCGGGCTGGAGACGGCGCCGTGCCCGGTGAAGATTCCCGATATCGTGATCAACGTGCTCTGGCATGCCAAGAACAATCGGGAGCCGGCCAACCAATGGTTGCGGCAGTTGGTGTTTGAGGCGTTTTCGAGGTAGTGGCGTGGATACGTACGTTTGTCACGCCCCCAGCACTTCCTCGCAGACCGAAAACCACGCCCGCGCCGCATGCGATAGGTAGCGGCCGGGCGACCAGATATGGGCGAGCGCCCAGTCCATGGCTGGCTCCGTGAGCCGTGCCACGGCGAGCTTGTCGCGGATATCGAGCTTGTCCAGCAGTGGTTGCGGCAGGAAGGTGGTGCCCAGCCCGGCCGCGGCCATCGAGGCGAGGAAGTCCCAGTGCCCGCTTTGCGCCACGATGCGGGGCTCAAGCCGGGCGTCGAGAAAGGCCTGCCGCAGCTTGCGGGTCAGGGAGAAGTCTTCAGTCAGCATCAGCAGGGGCTCGTCGCGCAGCGCGGCCAAGGTAACGGTCTTGCCCTTGGCCCAGCTGGCCTTGCGGGGGCCCGCGACCCAGATCGGGTATTTGGCGAACTCACGTGTGGCCAGTTCCAGGCCGCTGTCCCGGGGCAGTACGGTAGCGCCGACTTCGAGTTCGCCATTGGCCACTTGCTGCTCCACCATATGGCCGCCGTGTTCGGCCAGGCTGAGCTCCAGGTTCGGATAGCGCTGGCGGAAGGCGCTGACGGCCGGCGAGAAGAACAGGTTGGCCATGGGCGGGATTCCCACGGTCAGCTGGCCACGGCCTAGCGACGAGAGATCGGCCACTTCCAGCGTAAGCCGGTGCACCACGCCAAGCGCTTCCTGCCCGCGCTCGTAGACCACGCGCCCCACGTCGGTCAGCCGCACCTGCTTGCCTTCGCGGATCAGCAGTGGCTGGCCGATCTCGTCTTCCAGTTGCCGCACCATCTTGCTGATGGTGGATTGCGTGACGAACAGGGACGTCGCCGCCTGGGTGAAGCTCTTCAGGCGAACGGTTTCAACGAAGTAGCGCAGCGCGCGGATATCGATGGGCATTGGGCACTTCCTTTGCCATGAAAAAAGCGAATGTGATTTGTAATTTTAAATCATGCCAGGAATGTCCGCCAGTTGGCTACACTTCGGGCCTACGCTCTTTCCAATGGATATTCGCGTCATGGCTAGCTGGCCCAGCGCACGACAGTGGCTCTTTTCACTGAAGGCGTTTGCCGCCTCGATGCTGGCACTTTATATCGCGCTCGCGCTAGGTTTGCCCCGCCCTTACTGGGCCATGGCAACCGTCTATTTTGTTTCTCACCCGCTGACTGGCGCCACCCGCTCCAAGGCCGCTTATCGCGTGGCGGGCACGGTGCTGGGCGCGACGGCAGCGGTGGTCACGGTGCCGTTGCTGGTCAACGCGCCGGTGTTGCTGATGGCCGCGATCGCCCTGTGGACGGGGGGCTTGCTCTACTTCTCGCTGTTGCAGCGCACGCCGCGCAGCTATGTCTTCCTGCTGGCCGCCTATACGC
>NZ_JBFTSF010000318.1:0-6549 GCF_056399905.1 Cupriavidus sp. 01L46 | reverse complement strand
CGTTCGTGGTTGAGAATATTGGATCGTTGGATTATTCCATTATTCCATTCTTCCACATTGCGCTGGCCCGCTCCCGCGCCAGCGCGACCTGCTTGCGCGGCGCATGCGTTTTGCCGGCCTAGCTTTTCGGATTGGTGTGTTCGCCGTAGTAGAACATTGCCGAGCGGGCTGTGTGAGTCAGGAAGGATCGGCAGTCTTCGTTTCCGATGCAGATCTTGGAGCGTTCCGTCGCGGCGCCAAGCAAAACCTCCTTCGCCGCGCTGTCGGCCCGATCAAGGGCGACGGCGCGTGCGCGCTGGTCGGTGAGATCGTCATCGACAAGGAAATAGCGCTTTGAGAGCAGATGTGAAAGCATGAAATCGCTCAATGCCTCCTGCACCGATATCGACAAGCCAAACACTCTCTTCGGCATGTTTGCCGGATTGACGCCTCCCCAGTCATAGGTCCCACCCTCGCGGTTTCGACGTGGGTTGACGGTGAATTTGGATGACATGGTACCCACCGCCATCACATGAATACGGTCTGTCGGCTGCCCCATGGACGACTGCGCTTCGTGGACCGCGAGCATGCCCGGCGCATTGGCGTACAGGCCGCCGTCAACATATTGATTGTTGTTGAACGTATATCGTGGAAAGTATGCGGGCGCCGCGCTAGTCGCCATGGCGACATCCACCAGCCGGCATTTATGATCTCGCTTGAAATCCGGATGATGAGGCGTCTTGAAGATCTGCGGCCTGCCCGTCGAGTAATTGATCACCGGTATGATCACCGGATGCCGGCATGCGCCGAGGACTTGATCGCCAAAGATCTTCTTGTCACGAAGCAGCGACTGCAATGGCGCTGAAGAAAATGGTGCGCGCCAGATTCCCGCCAGAGACCAGCGCCGCTTGAAGATCAAGCCCCCATGACTGGCGAGAAGCTCAACAATGCGCTGGGCAGGGATTTCCATCGCAATGGCCAATGCCAGGATGCCACCGATCGATGTGCCCGTCACAAGATCGAACCGAGTGGCGATTGGCGCGCCAATCTCGTCTTCGAAGTCAGCTAGCAATTTGGCCGTATAAAGGCCTCGGAAGCCTCCGCCTGACAGCGCCAGGATCTGAAACCGTCCGGAGTCTGCATTTGTCATTCGGGACCTCCTCGCCGGAACTTCGATGACACGTCCTTATCCCGTTGCTTCTCACTGTGCAGCAAGAAGCATGATAATCATTTGTCGAAGCCGTTGTCAGCATTCCGAAATGCAGCCTGACGCTGGCGCCGCGTGTGCAGATGGTCAACGAGGGCATGCAAGCCCTGGCCCGCGGCGCGCAACAGATCAACCAGACCCTKAGCAATTGTCCGAGGCGGCCCAGCAGACGGTGGAGATCGAAGCGCGCGCGGGAGATGTTTACAGGCACATTACGACTGCTATAGCAAGCTTATCGACGTGTATCTTGACATGCCCCTGGATGCCGGACCCTACGATATGATCGCCTTTCCGGGCGCAATGACACAAAATCATACGTTATGCCTGCTATTCGAAGCACATCGACAGGCGATGAAATCGCAGCTGAAATCGGTGCCCGCCTGCGCTCCAAGCGCATAGAACGCAACATCACGATCGAGGACCTGGCCAAACGCGCCGGGATCGGCCGGACCGCTCTGGGCGACCTGGAGGCCGGACGGGATGTGCGCGTATCCACGCTGGCAAAGGTGATGCGAGCGCTGGGCATGATCGGCAGCCTGGACGCTGCCTTCCCGGATACCTTGCCCTCAAGCGAAGCGCTGTCTGCGCGAGGCGAAGTCCGCAAGCGCGCCTACAAACCCAGGGCGCGATAGGCGATCGAGGCGCGCGCCGGGCGCCTGTTCACACGCTGAGCGCGCAAGTGCAACCGTTGCCAAAGCGGCTCTGGCGCCAACCCGAGGGATGTACGCGACGGTCGTGTCGCCGGCGGAGACCCGCTTCATCGGCGGCGACACCGCGTGCCAGCACCAGTGCGCCCGAGCGCCACCGCGCCAGTTGCCGAGGACTCACATGCCAGCGGCTTCGAGTTCGCGGCCACGGGTTTCCGGCAGCGTCAGCGCGGCAATGATGAGCACGCCATAGGCCGCCGCGGCGAAGATGCCGATGCTGGCGCCGAGACCATATTGCTTGGACAGCGCGCCGATCAGGAAGGGAAAGAGTGCGCCGACAGCCCGGCCGAAGTTGTAGCAAAAGCCTTGGCCGGATCCGCGTACCCGCGTCGGGAACAGTTCGGTCAGGAACGCGCCCATGCCGCTGAAAATGCCCGAAGCGAAGAAGCCGAGCGGGAAGCCCAGCCAGAACATGGCGCCGTTGCTCAACGGCAGCATCGTGTAGCCAAAGGCAACCGTCATCGAACCCACCGCGAAGAGAATGAAGTTCGGCTTGCGGCCAAGCCTGTCGGTCAGATAGGAACTGACGAGGTAGCCGATCCACGAGCCGAAGATGATCATGGCCAGGTATCCCCCCGTCCCCATCACCGTCAGGTGACGCTCGGTCTTCAGGTACGTCGGCAGCCAGGTCGTGATCGCGTAGTACCCGCCTTGTGCGCCGGTCGCCAGCAGCGCCGCGCGCACCGTCGTCGACAGCAGCTTCGGGCTGAAGATCTCCGTGAAACGGGGACGATCGCTCGCCTTGCCTTGCGCCGCCTTCTCTTTTTCGTAGACGTCCGGCTCCTTCACGTAGCGGCGGATGACCACCACCAGCAGCGCCGGGAGCAGGCCGACGAGGAACAGCGCGCGCCACGCCAGTTCGGGCGGCAGGACCGAGAACAGCACGGAATACAGGATGGCCGTCAGCCCCCAGCCAATCGCCCAGCCCGACTGCACCAGGCCGACGGCCTTGCCGCGATCCTTGGCGCGGATCACCTCCCCGATCAGCACGGCGCCGGCGGTCCATTCGCCGCCGAAACCGAAACCCATCAGCGCACGCGCGGCCAGCAGTTGCTCGTAGTTCTGCGCCAGCCCGCACAGGCCGGTAAAGACCGCGAACCACACCACGGTCAATTGCAGCGTCCGGACTCGGCCGATGCGGTCCGACAGGATGCCGGCGGCCCAGCCGCCCAGTGCCGAAGCCAGCAATGTGAGCGTACCGATGAAGCCGGCGTCGGCCAGGCTGATACCCCAGGTAGCGATCAGCGTCGGAATGACGAAGGAGAGCATCTGCGTATCCATGCCGTCGAGCATGTAGCCCACCTTGCAGCTCCAGAAAGCGCGCTTCTGGCGGGGCGATGCATCGCCGTACCAGGAGAACAGGTTGCCGCCGGCGTCGACAGGCGCCGTTGCTGCAACGGAGGAAACCATCGCGGGATTGGCGGCGGCTGCCGCCGCGGGGGTCTTGTTGTCCATGAAACGCTCCTGGGCGCGTGAGTTGAACGGTCGTTCGCGCGGATCTTTCGTTGGCCGCCGGCGGTCTCCGGCGTCCTGGCTTGTTACGGTGACGGCTTCCGGGGAAAGCGAAAAACGACAAAGCGGACTGCGTTGCCCCGGTGGACTAGAACACGGCAAGCGAGGCGTTCTTGATATCGGTCACCAACATGTGGCCGGGCTTGTGCGCGATCGCCAGCGGCAACTTCGCGGCCATGATCGCGGTCTGGGGTGTGACGCCGCAGGCCCAGTAGACCGGCAGCTCTCCTGGCTTGATCGTGACGGGATCGCCGAACTCAGGCTTGGCCAGGTCTTCGATGCCCAGCTCGGCCGGGTCGCCGATGTGGATTGGCGCACCATGGACGGCGGGGAAACGGCTGGTGATCTGCACGGCGCGAATCGCCTCGGCACCGCGCATGGGCCGCATCGACACCACCAGCTCGCCACCGAAAACGCCCGCGCGCCGGTTCGCGATCCTGGTGCGGTACATCGGCACGTTGCGGCCTTCCTCGACATGCCGCAAGGGGATGCCTTCCTGCGCCAGCATGTGCTCGAACGAGAACGAGCAGCCGATGGCGAACACCACGAAATCGTTCTGCCACAGGTCGGCCAGCGATTCGGCCTCTTCGGCCAGCCGCCCGTCGCGATAAACGTTGTAAGCCGGCACATCATTGCGGATGTCCACCTCGCGCCCGAGTACCGGCACATGCCATTGTCCAGGCTCACCGACGCCCAGCAACGGACACGGCTTCGGATTGGCCTGGCAAAAGCGCAGGAAATCGCTAGCGTGCGCCGACGGCAGGATGGCCAGGTTGGCCTGGGCGTAGTCGCCGCAATAGCCTGCGGTGGGGCCACGGAACTGCCCGCTGCGCACGGTCCGGCGAAAGTCGAAAGGCATCAGGTCTTCGGGCATCTGCGTTCTCATGTCGTGATGACGTCGTCGTGGTTGCCTTGAACGATAGAGAGTAAAATTTTTTATCGCCAACGACTTTTTGTTGGCACCTCTGTATAGATTTTCTTAACAACCTTACGGGTTTCCCCTAGCCGCACCGAGCTGGTGCCAAACCGGAATTAGCACCAACTGTCGGGATGTCCCTGGCAACTTAGCGCTTTCTCCAGCGATCCACGCTACAGCCTGATGAATACGCGATTCCTCGAAACCTTCGTCACGCTGGCCAAACTGCACAGCTTTCGTGCGACGGCAGCCGCGCTGCATGCGACGCCCGCTGCCATTTCCCAACGGATAAAGGCACTGGAAGATGAGCTGCAAACCGCGCTGGTCGACCGGGAGAGCCGCGAATTTCGATTGACGCCCAATGGCGAGTACCTGCTCGGGTACGCAAAGGGAGTGGTAGAGGCCGCACGGCGGCTGCAGGCCGCCGCCTCTGGCGACAGCAAGATCCGCGGKCGCCTGCGCCTGGGCGTGATCGAGACCGTGGTGCACAGCTGGCTGCCGAACTACATGCGACGGATCGCCGCGGACTACCCGCAGCTGGAAGTCGAACTGACCGCCGATGTGAGCGTGGTGCTGCAGCGCAAGCTGATTGCCGACGAGCTCGATCTCATCATTCGCGTCGAAGGCAGCGATGAAAGCAACGTGGTGTGCAATGCACTCGCCAACTATCCCGTGCACTGGGTAGCGCGCGCAGGCTTGCTGTCGCACACGCGCGGCTCGCTCGCCAGCCAGGTGCTGCAACATCCCATCCTGACGTTCGGCCGGGGGACCGCGCCGCATCGCGCGCTGGAGGACATCGTGGCCAAACTCGCGGGCGCCCTCGGCGTGCCGCTTTCGGAAACCCGCATTACCGGGTCGCCGTCGATTGCCGTGATCGTGCAGCTCGTGCGCGATGGTTTCGGCGTGGCCGCGATTCCGCGCCTGTTTGTCGACAAGCTGATCGAGAGCGGCGAAGTCGTGGAGCTACCGCTGCAGCCCGCGCCTCCGTCGATCGTGGTGTCGATGTCGCGGCGTGCCGACGCGCCGCTGTTCGTGCATGGCGCCGCCAACTCGGCACGCGCGGCCTGTGCGGAATACTGCCGCAACAGCAACAAGCGGCTGGTTGAGCCGCTGTGACGCCGCGCACAGGCTGGGCCCGGAGGCAGCCGCCGGTGTTGCGCCGGCGGCCTTCCCTGATGCGTTCGCGCCCCGATACAGCTCAGGGCTTCTTTGGCCGCACTGCGTCTGCCGTATCCTGGATGAAAGCCTGGATCTTCACCACGTCCTGCGCCGTCAGCTTGCCGGTGAAATCCGGCATGCCCTGCTGCACGAAGGGACCGTTGAACACGATCTTGCCCAGGTTCTCGATCAGGCCGGACCCGACGTAGGCCAGATTGGGGATATTGCCGCCCTTGTCCACCCCCGGCACGCCATGGCAGAACACGCAGTTGTTGACGTACAGCTTCTGCCCTTCCTGCACATGGGCGGGGTTGTACTTGACGCCGGACAACAACTCGGCCATCGGATACGCTGCCGCTTCGGCGGCCTTGGCCTTGCCGCCCACGGCAAACGTGTAGACCGTGCCGGGCGCCTTGCGGTCGGTGGCGCGTGCGCTCAGGCCGAACACGCCACCCCACCCTACCGCAATCGAGACATACTGCTTGCCGTCGACAAGGTAGGTGACCGGCGGGGCCACGACCCCGGTGCCGACCGGCGCCTCCCATAGCTTTTCGCCGCTAGCCGCGTGATAGGCGATGAAGCGGCCGTCCGCAGTGCCCTGGAACACCAGGTTGCCGGCCGTGGTCAGCGTGCCGCCGTTCCACGGTCCCGCATAGTCCTGGTGCCAGACGGCCTTCTGCGCGATCGGGTCCCATGCGATCAGCCTGCCGAACGGCTTGCTTGTCGGCGGCTCGGCATTGACCAGCATGCCGAGGTTCCACCCCACCCCGCTGTGCGCCTCCTGGGAATCCTTCTGGTTGCGCGCCCAGGCCTTGTCGTCCGCCAGGGTCAGGGGCACGTGCTGCGCCGGAATATAGGCCAGGCCGGTGCGCGGGTTGAACGACATGGCATGCCAGTTATGCGCGCCGAACGGGCCGGGCACCATATCGACCGGCTTGAGGCTGGTACTGGCAAGCGGATTCTCGACCGGCCGCCCATCCTTGTCGTAGCCCGTGGCCCAGTTCACGTCGACGAAGYTCTTGGCCGAGATGAACTTGCCGTTGGTGCGGTCGATCACGAAGAAGAAGCCG
>NZ_JBFTSF010000317.1:0-6560 GCF_056399905.1 Cupriavidus sp. 01L46 | reverse complement strand
CGGTCGCCAGCAGCGATTGCGCCATCCGCTCGGCGGTGGCGAGGGCGGCGGAGGTCATGATGTCGAGATTGCCCGCGTAGGCAGGCAGGTAATGGGCGGCGCCCTCGACTTCGAGGAACACCGAGGTTTTCATTCCGCTGAAGCGGCCCAGGCCGGGGATGTTCAGCGGCGCGCTGGCCGGGATCTCATCGAACTGCACGGTCTGCTTGAGACGATAGCCAGGCACGTAGGCATGCACGGCGCGGACCATGTCGGCGATCGAGGCTTCGATCGTCTCGCGGTCGGCCACGTCGGACAGGGTATAGACAGTGTCGCGCATCATCACCGGCGGCTCGGCCGGATTGAGCACGATGATGGCCTTGCCTTTAGCCGCGCCGCCGACCACCTCGATGGCCTTCGACGTCGTCTCGGTGAACTCGTCGATATTGGCGCGCGTGCCCGGTCCGGCCGACTTGCTGCTGATCGAGGCAACGATCTCAGCATAGTGGACCTTTGCTACACGCGACACGGCCGCCACGATGGGAATCGTGGCCTGGCCGCCGCAGGTGACCATGTTGACGTTGCGCGCGTCCAGTTGGGCGTCGAGATTGACCACCGGCACACAGTATGGGCCGATGGCGGCGGGCGTCAGGTCGATCACGCGCAGGCCCGGCTTGCGCTGGCGTAGCAGTGCATCGTTCTTCACGTGCGCGCCCGCCGAGGTGGCGTCGAAGACGAAGTCGATCTCGTCGAACACCGGCAGGCGGCTAAGGCCATCGGCGCCTTCGTGTGTGGTGGCCACGCCCAGCCGGGCGGCCCGCGCCAGCCCGTCGGAGGCGGGATCGATGCCGACCATCGCCGCTATTTCCAGATGCTTGCTGTTGCGCAGGATCTTGATCATCAGGTCGGTGCCGATGTTGCCGGAGCCGATGATCGCTGCCTTGAGTTTTTTGGAAGCCAAGTGATTTTCCTTGTTATTCGCGTGTCATTCGGCGAACGTCGCGCGGACGCTGCCAAGCCCTTCGATTTCAGCGGTGAACGTCCCCTCCCGCGTGACCGGCACCATCGGGCCGAGCGCACCGGTTAGTACGATGTCGCCGGCGCGCAGCGGGGTGCCGAGCCGGACCATCCGGTCGGCCAGCCACACGGCCGCATTCAGCGGGTTGCCCAGGCAGGMGGCGCCGTTGCCGCGTGACAGCGCCTCGCCGTCCTGCGACAGCGTCATCGAGCAGGCGGTGAGATCAATGGCCGACAGCGATACCGGGCGGCTGCCCAGTACGAACAGGGCGCTGGAGGCGTTGTCGGCCACGGTGTCGACGAAGCGGATGTCCCAGTTCTGGATGCGGCTGTCGACCACTTCGATGGCGGCCAGTGCATAGGCCGTGGCGTACAGGATGTCGGCGAAGGTGTGCTGCTCGTGGGCCAGGTCGTGCTTCAGTACGAGGGCGATCTCCGCCTCCACCTTCGGCTGAAGCAGGCGCGACAGCGGCATCGGCTGGCTGTCGCCGTAGGCCATGCCGGCGAACAGCGCACCGAAATCAGGCTGGTCCACGCCGAGCTGCTTCTGCACGGCCACGGAGGTCAGGCCGATCTTGCGGCCGACGATACGTTCGCCATTCACCACGCGGGCGTCGATGTTGGCCTGCTGGATGGCGTAGGCGGTGGCGATATCGTCGATGGCGATATCGCCGCGGACCGGGGCGACGGTCTGGCGCGTCGCCTCGGCTTCACGCAGGCGCGCGGCGATGGCGTTGATGTTCTGGTCGGACATCTGGGTCTCCTTGATATCGGTCAGGCCGCCGGCGCAAGGGTGGCGCGCGGCACGGCATGCATGGTGGCGAAGCCCGCGATCCATTCCGGGATGGCGCGGTAGTAGTCGAGGGAGGCGCTGTAGGGGCCGGAGGCCGCCAGCGCGCCGAAGGCCGCGACCCAGGTGCGGATCTCGTGCGCCGACTTGCCGCCTTCGCGGGTGATGGCATCATTGGTCATGCCGTCGACGGCGGTCAGCTCGCCGGAGGCGAGATGGTTCAGGAAGGTGCGGTCCCATTCCGGGTTGAGCGGATGCAGGCGGCTGTCGCCGGCCGCGAACGCCTTGGCGGCGGCCAGGGTGCGTGCTTGCCGGGCGGCTCGCGATTCTGGCGACGGATTGCGCCCGGCGATCAGCCGCTCGGCGACTTCCTCCGTCGCGCCGATCAGTTCCGGCACTGGAGGTTCGTGCGAGATACCGCCGGAACCTACCACCAGTACCCGTTTGCCCGTCCGGGCCAGGAAGCGGCCGATCGCATCGCCCAGCAGGCGGGCGCGACGCAGGGTGGCCATCGGGGGCGCGACCGAATTGATGAAGACCGGGATGACCGGGTAGCGGTCGAGCCTGCCGGCCAGGGTTTCCAGCGCGTCGGCGAAGCCGTGGTCGACCTGCATCCGGTACGAGATCGACACGTCGATCTCCGCCGCGAGCACGCTTTCGGCGAGTGCCAGGGCGAGGTCGCCGGGCACGGGCAAGGTGCCGGCCATGCTGCGAAAGTCACCAATCGCCTGCGCGGCGGCGCCTATGCAGAACGGTGGCATCATGTCGTAGAAGAAGCCGTTGTAGTGATCGGGCGCGAAGAGGACGATCAACTCGGGATCGAAGGCGCGCACGCGCTCACGCGCCGCGGCCTGCACGCGCTCGACCTCGGCCACGACATCAGGCGCGGGATCGAAGTAGCCATGCAACGGCGTGTGCGACAGACACTCCAGGTGAATCGGCATGTTCAGGCTCCTGCGGCTTGTGTGATTTCGAGGGGACCACGCGTCGGTCGAGATAGCGGTGTCTGGGCCGTGGCGCCTGCGGCCGGCATGTCGATCATGCCCAACTTGCCGGCCAGCTCGACGATGGCCGCCGAGACCTGCTGCGGCGTGCACACGCCAGCGACGAAGCGATCGGGACGCAGCAGCACCACGGACTCCGGCAGCCGGCTGAACCAGTCTTTCAGGCGGCCGGCTGCATCGCCGATGGGAATGACGCCTTCTGGCACGTCGTCGGCATGGTGGAGCTGCACGTCCGGCTTGGCGAGCACGAAGCGCACGCCCGCCCGCTCGCAGATTTCGCGGGCCTGTGCGGTCAGGCCGAAGGTTGGGTCCGTGCCCCAKCCAATCACGGCGAGGCTGTTGCCGATGGCGTCATCGAGCAACACCAGGCGGCCGTCGGCGGTGCGCACGCGTGGCTGGATGAAGAGGCGGCCGACCGGGGACGCGGCGAGTGGGTCGCGGCCGTAGGCCAGGCGGCCGAGGAACGAGTCGCGCTTCTCGCTCATCAGGCCGAGCAGGCGGCCGGGGGCGGAATTGCCGGAACGTTCCAGCACATGGGCCAGCCAGCCGCCGGTCTTGCGCGGCGGCGGCAGCAGCACCACGCCTTCCTCGTAGCGGGGCATGGGCTTGAAGCGCATCTCGATGAAGTAGCGCTTGACCGCCGGCAGCACGTTGAAGCTGCGCACGAAGGCGTCGCGGAAGCGGGCGCCGAAGCGGGTGGTTGGCGCGAAGATGTCGCCCGCTACCTCGGAGAGGTGGATCATGGCGCGGGCGTGGGCACGGCGCTCGGCGGTGTAGGTGTCGAGCAGGCGCGCGTCGGCCTGCCCCTTTGCCACCATGGCGAGCTTCCAGCCGAGGTTGTTGGCGTCGCGGATGCCGCTGTTGTAGCCCTGGCCCTGCCAGACCGGCATGATGTGCGCGGCGTCGCCCGCCAGCAGGACGCGGTCCACCCGGAACGTCGCGGCCAGCCGCGCGTTGTGCGTGTAGACGCGCTTGCGGATGTACTCGACCTTGTCGGGATCGGCCACGACCTTGCTGATCAACGCCGCCATGTTCGCGGGCTTCGAGAGTTCTTCCTCCGTCTCGCCCGGCATCACCATGAACTCGAAGCGGCGGATGCCGTGCGGCAGGGCCGCCGACACGTACGGGCGCTCGTGGTCGCAATGCATGTAGATGTGGGGCGAGCCGACCGGGTCGTTGCGCACGTCGACGACGATCCACTGGTTCGGCTTGGTGCGGCCCTCGAACGGAACGTCCAATGCGCGGCGCACGAGGCTGTTGCCGCCGTCGGCGCCCACCATGTAGCCGGCACGGAAGACGCGGCTGTGACCATCGGCGCTGCGAGCTGTGATGCTGACGCCGGAGGCATCCTGCGAAAATGACTCGAGGCCGAGACCGAAGAGTACTTGCACGTGCTCGAAGCGCCGCAGGCCTTCGAAGAGCACCCGGTCGGCCAGCGGCTGGAGGAAAGCGTTGCGGCGCGACCAGCCGAATTCGTCGGTGCGCGGCTCGATCGAGGCGAAGCAGTGCCCGTCCTTCGTGACGAAGCGCATCCAATGGTCTGGTGTGGTGTGGGGCAGCAGGGTGTCGGCCAGGCCGACCGCCTGGAACACGCGCAGGGCTTCGTCGTCGAGGCCGATGGCGCGCGGGTAGTCGATGAGCTGGTCGAGCTTCTCGATCACTGTCACGCGAACGCCTTGCTGGCCGAGGATGTTGGCGATCATCAGCCCGACGGGGCCGGCGCCGATGATGGCGACATCGGTATCCAGGAGGGCTGTGCTGGATGGACTGCCGGCTGTCTCCGCCGGGTTGGCCGTGGTGGTCATAGGTCTCCTTCTGGCAAAAAGGGCGAGCGCGCCCCCGCGCCGAGTGCGTACTGGACGCAGGTCGATGAATTCGGGAAGCGTCGGATCCGACACGAATGCCGCCCCGTGTTGAAGATCAGGGTGGCGGCGGCGGAAGCCGGTCAGGCGTCGGTCAGGGTCTTGCCGACGCGGGCTGCAGAGTAGTTGGGCATGGGGGCATCTCCATTCAGTTTCGTGATTTTTTAGAGAGTCTATGCATCGATTGCCCCGCGCTCAAAAAAATCTTCAGAATGTGCAAGGAATGCACATGATTGATTTATAAGCGTTTTATGCTTATCAAGCACGCAAACGTCCGGGCCCTCTCGCGCAGGCTGTAGGTGCCGCAGGCGCTCAATTCCATGGAGAGCGACCGCGCTGGTTTTGTCGCGACAAGAGCGCCGAAGAGATCACTAAGGCACTCATCAGCAACTGGCGCGAGAAGCACTCAGCCCGCGCTGTACTGGGTGCCCATCGTCGCCACCACGACTGTCGGCACGACCCTGGCCGATTTTGTTGACCGCTCCCCGAGGATTAGCTATGCCGGGGGCACATCAGTGCTGTCCATCTTGCTGATGCTGTCACTGGCCATCTGGTGCCGGACGCTTGGCACCGTATCGGTCGATACCGTGGAATCCCCCAAGGCCGAGATGTTCTACTGGGCGACGATCATGTTCTCGCAGACATTGGGAACCGCGCTCGGCGACTGGACAGCGGAAACGGCAAGGATGAGATACCTGGACGGGATGATGGCCTTTGGCGCGCTGCTAGCAACGATGGTCGCGGCCTACTATTGGACGAGAATGTCCCGCACCATGCTGTTCTGGGCAGCCTTTATCCTCACGCGGCCGCTTGGCGCCGTCGTGGGCGACTTGCCTAAGTTGTCTTCCGTGCCGACTTGGGGAGGACCATCATTTCCCGCACGCGATTCGCAATGTCCTGCAGCGGTGCCACGAAGCGCTTGATCGCGTCCTCCTCGGTCAGGGCGCGCGCAAGATACACCACATTGAGGCTGCCGCGCACGCCGTCCGCGTGCAGGATCGGCACGGCGACCGCGCCGATCTTGCGCTGCTCTAGCCACTCGCCGCGATTCGATCCAAAGCCATCCGCGCGCACGCGCTCGACCAACTTGCGGACATAGGCGGTGTTGTTGGCCAGCGCCGCCTGCTCATCGCCTCCGTCGCCTGAGCGCAGCAGGTTGAGGATGTCTTCCCGTTCCCCGTCGCCGCAAAACGCAAAATAGGCCCGTCCGGCGGCCGTCGACAGCATCGGCAGACGCCTTCCCACCATCGCCCGGTGAAAGGACAGGGGGCTGAACCTGTGCGTGGTCTCGCGAATGATCATAGCGTCGCCGTCGGGCGTCGTCAGGTCGGACGGCCACAGCACGCGCTGCAGCAACTCGCCCATCAGCGGCGCGGCGATAGTGGAAATCCACTCATCGTCATTGAAGCCTTCGCTCAAGGCCCTGACCTGCAGCGTCAGGCGATAGCTGTCGTCCGACTTGCTGCGGCGCACGAAGCCTTCCGCTATCAGCGTCTCCAGTAGGCGCCTGACCGTGGTGCGGTGCAGCCCGGTCTGCTCGCTCAGTTGCGGGGCGGTGCCGCGCCCGCTTTCCATCCGGTTCAGCGCTTTCAGCACATCCAAGCCGCGGCTGAGGCCGCGCACGCTGGCGTAGGGCGAAGTTCGGCCGGCAGGCATAAAGAATCCTTTCAAATCAATGTCGTGCACTCTTTGCACATTCTGTTCTTTTTTTTTCGGGATGCAATCGGCTCTCTACACTCTAAAAGGGACCACATCTGCCGCCTCGGGAGAGGTCGTGCTAAAGCGAGCCAAATGAATTTGGCGCACACAAGCCGGGTACCTGCACTACGCTTGTAGGATGCCAATACCATGCTAACTCACCGGCAGGCCGGCACTAGGCAGAGTTGCCCCTTCTTCCTGGGGCCGGAG
>NZ_JBFTSF010000316.1:0-6562 GCF_056399905.1 Cupriavidus sp. 01L46 | reverse complement strand
GCTTCTTGCTGGTCTCGTAGAGCTGCAGCAGCTTGGAATTCTCGTTGTCGTACTCCCAGTTGAACTCGGTGAAAACCTGGCTGCCGATCGACCAGCCTGTCTGGACCACCGCCAGCGTGTAACGATGAAGGGATGACATGCAATCTCCTTTGGCGCTCATGGGTTTTGACCGTTCTCCCCGCCTGTTCTGCTTACCCTAGCCGGTGGTGGGATCGGTCTTGAATTTGCTTTTGCTTCCGGCTATAAACAGAATCATAATTCTCTTTCTTGTTATTTCAAGGGTCCGGCACAGGATCCGCAGAAGCCAGGAGACATTGATGCAGTTCCACAATCTGACTGTCGCGCAGATCACTCGGGAGACCGAAGACGCCCGTTCCTACGCGCTTCTGGTCCCCGATGCGCTGCAGCAATCCTTTGTATATCGCGCCGGCCAGCACCTCACTTTCCGGGTAAACGTGGACGGGAAAATCCTGCTGCGCAGCTATTCGCTTTCCAGTTCGCCCGAGGCAGGCGGCCTTCCGGTCGTCACCGTCAAGCGCATCCCGGGGGGCCGCGCGTCGGGCTGGTTCCATGCGCATGTCGACGCTGGCACGCAACTGGAGGTGAGCGCGCCGACCGGCCGGTTCGTGTGCGAGGACATGGACGCCCCGCTCTTCTTCTGCGCGGCGGGCAGCGGCATTACGCCGGTGCTGTCGATGATCCGTTCGGCGCTGGCATCTGCCAGCTGCGCGATGACGCTCTACTACGCCAATCGCGATGCCGACAGCACGATCTTCGCGGCGGAGATCGCCAAGCTGTCCCGCGGCAATGCCGATCGGTTGGCCGTGCACCTGCACCACGACGACACCGATGGTTTTCCCGAACGCGGCAAGATTGCCGCCCTGCTCTCGGCGGTGCCACACTGCCAGCTCTATCTGTGCGGCCCCGGGCCGTTCATGCAGACCGTGCTGGAGGCCGCTGAAGTGGCCGGCATGGCGCCGGGGCGCGTGCATCTGGAGCGGTTTGACGCGGCCGCGCAGGAGGCCGAGGTGGCAAGCGCGGTGCCAATGCCTGCGCAGGCTTGCGACGCAACGGTAACGCTCGGCGGCGCCCTGCATGTGGTGCGGGTTGCCAGCGGCCAGTCCCTGCTGCAGGCCGCGCTGGCCTGCGGCGTGGATGCGCCCTATGCCTGCGAGGAAGGCTATTGCGGCTCGTGCGCGGCCAAGTGCGTAGATGGCGCGGTCGTCCACGCGCGCAACGATGTTTTCAGTGCCGACGAGCTTGCCGCCGGCTGGATCCTGACCTGCCAGGCGCGCCCGCGCCAGGAGCGGCCGGTCGCCATCACCTTCGACGTATGACACCCGAAATCACGGCCCCCTTTGATGCCGCGGCGCCAACGCTGCGCGCGGGGCTGAAACAGCCCCGCCAGGAGAGAAGCGAGGCCACGCTGAAGGCGCTGCTGGCCGCCGGGAGAGCGCTGATCAACGAGGCCGGCAGCCTGACCGGCTTCTCGCTCGCCGATCTCGTGCGGGCCGCGTCCACTTCCGTTGGCGCGTTCTATGCGCGTTTTCCGGACAAGGAGACCTTCTGCGCGTTGGTGCTGGAAGACACACTGGCGGAGCTGCGTGCCGAGCTGGACTATTCGCTGGCCACGGACCCCGCCTGGAACGCGGGGCCGGCCCACGCGATCTGCACGCGCATCGTCGGCTTCTATATCGGCCTGTTCCGCAAGCACCGTGGCCTGTTTGCCGCATATATGCGGCATAGCCCCGCGCAGAACCCCTTGTGGCAACCCATTCGCGAGGCCAACCGGCAGATCCTCGATGCCATGGTGCCGCGCCTGGCCAGCCGCGTCGCCGCGGGGCGCTTCAGCGGGCCAGATGACGAGACCCGCATCGCGGTCCAGCTTGTCATCAGTGCATTGACCAACATCGTGCTGCATACGCCCAGCGCCCTGGATCTGTACGATCCGCGCCAGGAGCAACGGCTCACCGAGATGCTGCACCGCTACCTTGCCTTRCCAGCGGCGGACGACGTCTCGCCTACGCTTCCGGCAACATCAGATAGCGGCACATCATGCGGATCAGGTGGGTTTCCAGCTTGCGTTGCTCCAGGTGCAGTGGGCCCGGATCGTTGAGCAACAGATTGGCCAGCGTGCCCACCAGGAACTGAATGGCGACGCGCACCTCGAAGTCCGCGGTGCCAGCGCGTGGGGAATCGAGTCGCCTGGCCAGCAATGGCACAAGCAAATCCTGGATGCGGCGGTTGGCCTGCCGCATGGGATTGTCGCCGCCCCCGATCGCGGAGTAGTGGCGCAGGAAGCCTTTGAACAGGCCACGATTCTGGCGGAACTGGCCTACGTAGACGCGCACGATGCGCTTCACGATGGCCGTAGCCGAACCGGCTTGCCAGACCGGATCCCTGGCGATCGATTTTTTCGTGAGCGCTTCGGCTTCGTCCAGCGCAGCCTCAAGCATGAATTGGAGGAACGCCTCCTTGTCCTTGAAGCGGGCATAGAAGGCGCCAATCGACGTCTCGGCGGCCTTCACGACGTCATTCAGGGAAATGTTATCCAGGTCGCCGCGCTGCTCTGCCAGCGCACGCCCCGCCTTGATCATGTTGCCCAGGTTCTGTTCGCTGCGCGGCTGGCGTGGGGGACGCATGGCAGGCGGGGTGACGGTGGCTGCGGCAGGTCCCTTTGCGGCTCGCCGCGCGGGCGCGTCCTGGCGAGCGGACGCGCTGGCTGGCGTCGAGGATTTTCGGCGAATAGGCATGAAGTACAAATAATCGATAATCGATAGGCGCAAGCAATGCCGCATTATGCGGCCTTCTTACCTGTCTTTTATGCCAAGGTGACCAAGCTGGATCGTTGCGTTGGCCTGAGCTTGGTGCGCTGCGTCTGGATGCATGCCCCGCGGGTTCCAGCGGGGCATGTTTGCTTCTGGCGCGGCGCCTTCCCGCAGGGGCGCCATGGGTGATCAGGAGAGCCCGACGTTCACCTCGCCAGCGACCCGCGCGATGCACGCGATGGCATTTTGCGCCATCGGCGACGGCGTCCGGTTGCGCAGGCTGACAACGCCCATCTCGGAGAACAGCGACGGCAGTCCCTCGATGCGCAGCGGCAGCAGCGCGCCGGCATCGAGATCGGCTTGCACCGATGTCTGCGTGGCGGCGAGAACCGTGTCGGTGGACAGCGCCACGGCCCGCAGGATAGCAATGTCATCGCACTCGAGCGCGAGCACGGCTTCCTCGCCCGCCGGCAAGCCGAGCACCCTGGCCAGCTCGGTATTCAGGACGCTTGGCAACTTGGTCGCCGCGACGCCGTACTGCCAGGCATCGGCTACCGTGCATTGACGCCCGGCAAGCGGATGCTCGGTGCGTACGTAGAAGAAACCGGGTTGCGTCCCCAGCGGACGGATTTCCAGTGCAGGGTCTTCTGGCAGGTCGCGCACGTCCGCGACGAAAAACTCGATGTCTTCGGCGCGCAGGCGTTCCAGCAACTGCTTCCAGTTGCTCTCTTCCACGCGTAATGCCACTTTGGGATAGAGGCGCCGTAGCTCGGACAACGCCCGCGGCATCAGGGTCGCCGCCGGGAATGGCCCGGCGCCGAAGGCGGTGTCGCCCAGCTGGCTGTCTCGAAAGAGATCGACATCGCGCTGCAGGCACCGCGCATCGAAGAGCAGCCTGCGGGCCCGCCCGATCACGAACTCGCCGGCCGGGGTCGGCCGCACGTCGCCCACGTCACGATCGAACAGGCGGATGCCGAGGTCCGCCTCGATGGCCTGGATACTGCGGCTGAACGCAGGCTGGCTGAGGTGAACCCGCTCGGCCGCCCGCGCGAAATGCAGAACATCGGCAAGCGCCAGAACGTGGCTCAGGCGGCGAAGGTCCATCATGATGCGTTGCTCCATACGCATTGGAACATTGCATAGTATGCATTGGACGCATTGACTGGGCAAGCCTACAGTCAGCCGCAAAGCCTTTCAGGTMAAAAAGCGAGATCGGAGACAACCCCCCAATGAGTCCGCACCTTCAGAACATCTTGATCGTGATCGCCATGCTTGGTTTTGCCTGCATGGAGTGGGTCACGCGGCGCTACAAGAACAGCGTCAACCCTACCCTGGACGATACCAAGCTGGAACTGGCGATGTTCGTGAGCCTGCTCGCGATCACCCAACCCCTGGCCTTGCTGGGGGCCGGCAAGCTTTGCGCCTGGCTGATGCCGGAGCAGCAAGGCGCGTGGGCACACCTGCCATGGTGGGCAATGGCCGCGGTCCTGCTGATTTGCGACGACATGACGCAATACTGGTGGCATCGCGTGTCGCATTCGCCGTTGCTGTGGCCTTTGCATCGCGCGCACCACACCGCGCAGTACATGAGCWTCCGCATCACGTACCGGAACAATTTCTTCTATTACCTGATGATGCCGGGCCTGTGGATTGCAGGTGTGCTGCTGTATCTGGGTTTCGCTAAAGTCTACGGTGCGTACCTGGTCATCAAGCTGACTGTCATCCTTGGCGCGCACAGCGCATGGCGGTGGGACGAGCCCTTGTACCGGATCCGTGCACTGCGTCCGCTGATGTGGATACTGGAACGCACGATCTCCACGCCCGCCACCCACTGGGCGCACCATGCAATGACGAATGAGGACGGCATCGGCCACTACAAGGGCAATTTCGGCAATCTGCTGTTCTTCTGGGACATCCTGTTTGGCTCGGCGCACATCACGCGCAGGTATCCCGCCAAGATTGGCTTGCAGGACGACGTGCTGTTCGGGCAGGAGCGCTGGTTCACTCAGATGTTCTACCCGCTGTTCCAGTCGCGCCGCGCACACTCCGCGCTGCGCTTCGGTGGACGGGCTTATGCGGAGACCGAAACCCATTCCGATGCAGCACCGCAGGTCGATAAACAGCAGAGGTCCACATGAATGTTCGCGCTATGACAGAGGAGCTGGCCAGGCAAGACATCCTGAGCGCCCGCGTTCAGGCCATGTTCGCCGCGCAACAGCAAGCCTTCCTGCGCCACACCTTGCCCGATGCCGGGCAGCGGCGTGAACACTTGCGCGCTCTCAAGCAGCAACTGCTGCGTTACCAGGACGTGCTTGCCGAAGCGATTTCCCGGGATTTCGGCGGGCGCTCTTTGGCAGAGACCAAGATGCTGGAAGTGCTGCCGACCACGCTGGAGATCCGTCATGCCATCTCGCATGTGCGCCGCTGGATGCGGGCGAGCCGTCGCTGGCCCGAACTGCTGTTCGCCAGCAACAGCCTGCGCGTCACCTACCAGCCCAAGGGCATCGTTGGTGTCATCGCGACCTGGAATTTCCCGGTCTATCTGTCACTGGGTCCGCTAGTGGCCGCGCTGGCCGCTGGCAACCGCGTCATGATCAAGATGCCGGAGACAACGCCAGCCACCAACGCCACGCTCAAGGCCATGCTTGGCGAGATCTTCGCCGAAGACCACGTTGCATTGATCGGCGGGGAATTGCAAGACCCTGGCGTCTTTAGCGACCTGCCCTTCAACCATCTCGTTTTCACCGGCTCGCCAGCGGTAGGCCGTATCGTCATGGGCCAGGCGGCGCGCAACCTCACGCCGGTCACTCTCGAGCTTGGCGGTAAGTCGCCCGCCATCGTGCTGCGCGACTATCCCGTTGGCGAGGCCGCCCGGCGCATCGCGCACGGCAAGGGCATCAACTGCGGGCAGGTTTGCGTGGCGCCCGACTACGCGCTGGTGCCGCGCGAACGCGTGGACGAATTCGTCCACGCGGTGATCGAGAGCTTCGGCGAATTATTCGGCGAGCGGACCGGGCACAATCCCGATTACACGGCGCTGGCCACCGATCGCCACGCTGCGCGCATCCAGGCGATGCTGGACGACGCGCGCGCCAAGGGTGCGACGGTGGTGGCCTGCGGCGAGGTCTGCCCCGGCCGCCGCTTGCCATTGCACGTCGTGACKAACTGCACGCCCGATATGCTGCTGATGCGCGAGGAGATCTTTGGCCCCATCCTGCCAGTGCTGCCGTACGACACGCATGAGCAGGCCATCGCCATGGTGCAGCAACGCTCGCGTCCGCTCGCCCTGTACTGCTTCAGCCACGATGCCGCCGAGCGCAAGAACCTGCTTGCGCGCACGCATTCCGGCGGCGTTACCATCAACGACTGGGCCTGGCACGTGGTCAACCACGACGCACCCTTTGGCGGCGTGGGTAACTCAGGCATGGGCACCTATCACGGCGAAGAAGGGTTTCGCGAACTGTCGCATGYGCGCACCGTGTTCAAACGGCACCGGTTCTTTCCCATCGGGCTGTTCTATCCGCCCTACGGCAATCTGGCGCAACGCCTGACGATGAAGCTATTTGTCGGCCGGGGCGATGGGGCGGTGAAGAAGCCGTTCTGAAGCCGTGCTGAATCGATCGCTATTTCGATMGCACAAAAGCAAAACCCCCCAGTACTTTCGTACTGGGGGGTTTCAAGGGAGAGCCTGGCGATTACCTACTTTCACACGGGTATCCGCACTATCATCGGCGTGGAGTCGTTTCACGGGCGTGGAGTCGTTTCACGGTCCTGTTCGGGATGGGAAGGGGTGG
>NZ_JBFTSF010000315.1:0-6596 GCF_056399905.1 Cupriavidus sp. 01L46 | reverse complement strand
GGCGCCGGATGATGAAGCATTGCGGAATCTTGTCATCACGGCGTCACAGCAGCAGTATAGGTGGAAACCCTAATAAGAATATGAGAGACGGTTTGACCTGTCTCTTCAAATTTTTTGACCCTACCGGTAACAGTGGAACCATGTCCGGATTGCCGCCTACAGTTTGCCTCCCAAGGCTGCGCCTGAAAAACGAAAGGGCCCCGCAGGGCCCCTTTTACCAACCTGCGCGAGGCAGGTCGTTCATGCTTATCGCCAATGGCGGCCATGTCCGGGGCCGTAGTAGCCCCGCCCATAGTAGCCGCGACCGTAGTAGCCACGGCCGTAGTAGCGCGGGCCGTAATAGCCAGGCCCCGGACCGTAGTAGACCGGAGCCGGCTGCACGATAACCGGCGGCGGTCCATAGTAGACAGGGGCAGGTGCCATGACCACGGGCGGCGCGGCAATATAGGCTGGCGGCGGATAGTACGCCGGGCCGCCGACCACAACGCCAGGCACCCCAATCGCCACACCAACGCTCACATGGGCCATTGCCGCACCGGATGCCAGCGCCCCAAGCAAAGCGAGTCCTGCGAGCCACCAACGTTTCATGATCCTTGCCTCTTGCAAATGCGTTATTCGATAAGAGTATTGTAGGTTCCTGGAAAATTGCAGGTGAAACCGAGAACGTTACATTGTTACCAGGAGTAACAAACGACACATATACACGCGGCCTCCACCCACCTGACTGCCCACGGTGCAAATCCCGCGCGGAGCTTGCATCACCGCGCCCAACCGACCACAATATCGGGCTTGCCGTGCGGCCGTGGAGAAATTGGTAGACTCAGCAGACTTAAAATCTGCCGCCTTTACGGGCTTACGGGTTCGACCCCCGTCGGCCGCACCAGCACCCACCCTCCCCGGCGGCACCCTCCCCTGTCCCGGTATTGCGCACTCAGGCCACCGCCGCACACAACAGCGCGCCACCGCACACCAAGAACACAAACAGCAGGCCTGCCAGCACCAGGGGCTTGCGCCCGGCGCGCAGCAAGGTGCCGATGCGGGTGTGCAAGCCAATTGCCAGCATCGCGCAGGCAAGCAGCCAATTGTCGAAGGCCAGCAGAGCGGGCTTCCAGTCCTGGGGCACAAGGCCCGCCGAATGCACGGCCATCACCGCCACAAACCCCACCGCAAACCACGGGATCGCCTTCAGGATGGCACCCCACGGACGCCCGCCCGCCGCCTTCTCGCCTTTGCCTTCTTCCTCGAGCCCGATGCCGGCCTTCGGCCACAGCGCCAGCACCAGCAAGAGCGGGCCCAGCGCCAACACGCGCACCATCTTGGTCACCACGGCGGCATCCGCGGTGGCATCGCTGACCATCTTGCCCGAGGCGATGACCTGTGCCACCTCGTGCAGCGTGGCGCCAGTGTAGATGCCGAATGTGCGCTCGCTGATGGCAAGGTGCCAATGCTGCGTGGCCAGCTCGAACAGATAGGGATACAGCAGCATGCCAGCCGTGCCGAACAGCACCACCGTGGCCACGGCAACGGCCGTCTGGCGGTCGTCGGTGCGCACCACCGAAGCCACCGCGATGGCCGCCGCGGCGCCACATACGGCGCTGCCCGCGCTGACGAGGATGGCTTCCCGGCGGCTTAGTCCCAGCAGAGAAGAACCGATCCAGATGCCTAGCAGCATGGTCGAGACCAGCATGGCCAGCGGCACCAGCACGCCTGCCAGGCCCAGGTCGGCAATCGCGCCGAATGTGAGACGCAGGCCATACAACGCCACGCCGAGGCGCAGCAGTTGCTGACGCGCCAGTTGCATGCCCGGCGCAAGCGGGGTGAGCCAGCGTTGCGGCAGCGTATTGCCCGCCACCATGCCGGCGAACATGGCCAGCGTCAGCGCGCTCATGCCGAGATGCGAGACCGCCGGGTGCGCCGAGAGCACCATGGCCAGCCAGGCAATGAAGCCCAGCGGCACCAGCGTCAAGACCCGGGTCGGCCACGAGGGAGGTTCGGCGCCGAGATTGGCAACTGCGGACGATTGAATGGAAGACATGGCGGGGGTCCTGCCCGTAACGCCGGGGGGCTTCGGGGCGCATATTGAATATGTCCGAAGCGTACTTAGCAGGCGGAAATCTGTAAAACAGGTAATATCGCTATACATTACCTGTTTTACAGATATGACTCATCGCCCGCTCCGCCTGACCCTGCGCCAACTCTCCGTTTTCGTCGCTGTGGCGCAGCACGGCAGCACCGTGGCTGCGGCCGATGCGCTGGCCATGTCGCAATCCGCGGTCAGCGCCGCACTGGCGGATCTAGAGGCCACGCTGGGCGGCGCCCTCTTTGACCGGGTCGCGCGTCGCCTGAGCATCAATGAGACCGGCCGGCTGTTTTTCCCGCGCGCGCTGTCGCTGCTGGACCAGGCACAGGAACTCGAGCGCTTCACCGTGCAACCCGGGGTGCAACTGCGCATTGCCGCCAGCAACACCATCGGCAGCTATATCCTGCCGGGCCTGMTCGCGGGCTTTCGACATGCGCAGAGCGGGCCCTGCGCGCTCGACATGCGCATCGGCAACACGCGCGAGGTCCTGCAAGCGTTGCTGCATTTCGAGGCGGACATCGGGCTGATCGAGGGCACATGCCACGAGCGCGACCTGCGCAGCGCCCACTGGCGGGACGATGTGATGGTGGTGGTGGTCAGCCCGTCACACCCGCTCGCAAGCTACCCTGGCAATCTGGCCGCCTTGCGCGACGCCGACTGGGTCGTGCGCGAACCCGGCTCGGGCACGCGGGAGATCATCGAACAGCGGCTGGCACCACTGCTGGGCGAGTTGCGCTTCGCGCTGGAGCTGGGCAACTCCGAAGCGATCAAGCGTGCGGTGATGAGCGGCTATGGCGTGAGTTGCCTGTCGCTGCAGGTGGTGGAAGACGAATTGCAGCGCGGCACACTGGTGGCGCTGCGCGATGGCCTGCCCGACGTGGTGAGGCCGCTGCATCTCGTGGTTCACCAGGACAAATACCCTACGCAGGGCCTGCTAGCCTTTACGGAGTATCTTCGCCGCGATGCCGCGGCGACCAGCCAGTGAGCGGCACGGGCCGCTGCATGCACTCATGCGGGGTGGGGATCCGCTTCGCCCGCATGCTTGGCGGTATAGCGATCGAGCAGGTGGAACAGCAGCGGGTTTAGGACGATGGACAGCAATGCGCCTGCCAGGATCAGGGCGTGGCCCCGCTCAGGCAGGATCTTCAGATAGACGCCGAGGCCCGCGAGGATAAAGGAGAACTCGCCGATCTGGGCCAGGCTGACCGCGATGGTCATGCCGGTACGGGTGGAATGCCCGAACACCCGAACGATGCAAAGCGCAGCGAGCGATTTGCCCACCACGATGATGAACAGCGTGGCCAGCACGCCCCAGGGGTCGTTGATCAGCACCATCGGGTTGAACAGCATGCCGACCGAAACAAAGAACAGCACGGCGAACGCATCACGCAGGGGCAGCGACTCCTCTGCCGCGCGGTGACTGAACTCCGACTCCGCCAGCACCATGCCGGCAAAGARTGCACCAAGCGCAAACGACACGCCGAACAGCGAGTACGCGCCAAAGGCCACGCCGAGCGCCGTTGCCAACACCGCCAGACGGAACAGTTCGCGGCTCCCGGTCCAGACGATGCGCTCCAGCATCCAGGGAATAAAGCGACGGCCGATCACCAGCATCACCGCGACGAAGGCGGCCACCTTGCCCAGGGTAGCGAACACGGCGAACACGATGTCGCCCGAGTCCGGTGCCGCCGCGCCTGACGCCGTGGCATCTGCGGACGGCGTAAGCAGGCCCGCCAGCGCCGGCAGCAGCACCAGCGTCAGCACCATGGCCAGGTCTTCCACGATCAGCCAGCCCACCGCGATCCGGCCCTGCGGCGACTCCACCAGCTCGCGCTCCTGCAAAGCCTTGAGCAACACCACGGTGCTCGCCACCGAAAGTGCCAGCCCGAAGACCAGGCCGGGCCCCCAGTCCCAGCCAAAGCCCCAGGCCGCGCCCATCCCGAGCAAGGTAGCAATGCCGATCTGTACCACCGCCCCCGGAATGGCGATCGTTTTCACCGCCATCAGGTCTTTGAGCGAGAAATGCAAGCCAACCCCAAACATCAGCAGAATCACGCCAAGCTCCRCCAGTTCCGGCGCCAGCGCCTGGTCCGCGGTGTAGCCCGGCGTATACGGGCCGACCACGATGCCCGCGCACAAGTATCCGATCAGCGGCGGGAGCTTTAGCCGGTTGGCCAGCGCGCCCAATATAAACGCCAGGACGAGACCGCCGACGATGGTGCTGATGAGCGGGGTAGCGTGATGCATGCGTTCTGGGTTCCTCGTGCTTGGCCATGGCGGCGGTGACTGGACAACCCGCCCGCCCCCAGCGGCCGTATGGCGGGGACCACAAAGCGACCTCTGGGCAGCGCTGCGGCGTTGAACGCCGGGCACAGGCCGAGAGGTACCGCACTGATTGAGGGAAAACGGGAACGGGAGTTTTACGGCAGCCTGGAGGCGAAAAGCGCGGCATGAGTCCAAGCGGACGACGATGGCACGCCGTTCAGGTCGGATATCCCCTGAACGCCCCGTGAAGACTACAACATGGAATGTAACACGATCACCACAATGGCAAAGCGCGGAATCGGGGCAAGATGTGCCCCCATCGCCGCGGAAGCTCGCCGCCGCTGCGCCATCCCGCCACCCTGAAGTCCTACCTCCCGGCCAACTGGAACGTCGCCACGGTATCGCGCAGCTTGTCGGCCTGCTCTTCCAGCGATTGCGCGGCCGCTGCCGCCTGCTCCACCAAAGCCGCGTTCTGCTGCGTGACCTGGTCCATCTGCCCGACGGCCTGATTGACTTGCTCGATCCCGGTGCTTTGCTCGCGCGAGGCTGCGGCAATCTCGCCGATGATGTCGGACACGCGGCGCACGGCCTGACGAATCTCACCCATGGTCTTGCCCGCATCCTCGGCCTGCGCCGAGCCTTGTCGGACCGTGTCGACCGAGGTGTCGATCAAGTCCTTGATTTCCTTCGCCGCGCTGGACGAACGCTGAGCCAGGCTGCGCACCTCGCCAGCCACGACCGCAAAGCCACGGCCCTGCTCGCCAGCGCGCGCAGCTTCGACCGCAGCGTTGAGCGCCAGGATATTGGTCTGGAACGCGATGCCTTCGATCAAGGTCGTGATCTCCGCGATACGGGTGGAACTGGTGCTGATCGCGCCCATCGTCTCCACCATCTGCTGCACGGCCGTGCTGCCATACTCGGCCACATCCGCGGCGGAATCCGCCAGGCTGCTGGCCTGGCGTGCATTGTCGGCATTTTGCCGCACCGTCGCGGTCAGCTCCTCCATGCTGGCGGCCGACTGCTCCAGCGACGCGGCCTGCTGCTCGGTGCGCGTGGACAAGTCAGCATTGCCCGCCGCAATCTGGTGGGCAGCCGTGCTCACCGAATCGGTCGACAAGCGGACTTCACGCAGCGCCGACGCTACGCGCTCGATCAATTGGTTGAAGGCGACCGCCGTGCGTCCGATCTCATCCTCATTGCGCACCGAAGCGCGGCGATCGAGGTCCAGCGACTTGCTCACATAGTGCAAGGTCTGCTCGATCTCCGCCAGGCTGACATGGATGCGCCGATAGAGCGAATAGCCCATTGCGCCCGTGACAAGAAAGCCGCCGGCAATAATCGCCGAAAAGATCGTCAAGGCTAGCGTGTACGCCTTGGCGTTGCTCGAAACCAGTTGCTCGCCCAGACCCGCGTTATACGCCACGTGCTCGTTGATGGCGGTACGCAGCGCCTTGGCCGCKACAAAGAGCGAGCCCCCCATCAGCATGCCCCGCGCGCCTTCTGCATCGCCGGCAGCAAACCGCTCCAGGAAGCGCCCCCGCTCCGCGCGATACTGCTTGATCGCGGCGCGATCCGCCTCCAGCAGCTTGCGGTCGGTCTCATCGGAGATATCACTGCGCTCGTAGTGCGCGACTGTGTCGTCGAAAACCTCGTCCGCCTTTGCCAAAGCCGCCACCGCCTCCGAGCGGCTGCTCGCCTCCGGGGACAAGGCATAGTGGTAGAGCGAAACGCGCATGGTACTGACGGTATCGCGCAAGTCGCTCAGCGTGCGCACGCTGGCGAGCGTGTTGTCCTTGAAGTAGGTAAAGCGCTCCTGCGACTCGCGGAGTTGCCAGATGCCGCCGACTCCGACGGCAAGCATGGCAAGCAGGGCCAGCGACAAGGTGCCTAACAGGCGTTGAGTGATGTTCATGGCGCAATGTCGGCGCGCGCGAAGGCGCGCACCGATTCTCCAATAAAGGTGGACGATGAAATGACGCCCGTGGGCAACGGGAACGGGGTCAGGCAGTCTGTTTTGGAAGCGCGCTTGCAACAATCTCGGAATCCGGCGAGCCGTCTTTTGGACGACCCTCACACCCGCCTTTACGGCAGCCGCGTGAATTGCTGAAGCAAAATTGGGAAATAACGCAAAAATAGGCGACGATATTAGGACTTGTCCTAAAAATCGAAGAGGATAAACGACAAAAAAGAGTCGAGATACGCAATCGGGCGAAAATTTGAGGGGAAAAAAAGAGGGGGAAGGAGGAGGGAG
>NZ_JBFTSF010000314.1:0-6600 GCF_056399905.1 Cupriavidus sp. 01L46 | reverse complement strand
ATCATCACGGGGGTAAAGCGGGTGCCCTCCTCGTTGGTCCAGAACGCCAGCTCCAGCGGCGCGCGGGTGACGATGCCCAGGTCGTTGAGCGTGCGCATGACCTCCAGGCCAGCCAGCACGCCGAAGTTGCCGTCGAACTTGCCGCCCGAGGGCTGGGTGTCGATGTGGCTGCCGGTGGCCACCGCGGCCGCATGGGGATCGCTGCCGGCACGGCGCGCGAACACGTTGCCTACCTCGTCGGTGCGCACGTCGAGCCCGGCCTCGCGGCACCAGCCGACCACCAGGTCGCGGCCCTGGCGGTCCAGCTCGGTCAGCGCGATGCGGCACACCCCGCCCTTGGGCGTGGCGCCGATCTGCGCGAGGTCCATCAGCGATTGCCACAGGCGTGCTGCGTTGATGCGGGGAAGGTGTTGCTGATCCATGTCGGGAAGCCGGTTGGTTGGGAGTCAGACAGGGAAGTCAGCAAAAAACAGGCCATGGCAAGAACACCAGCGGCACAACGCTCGGGCACAGGCTCAGGCATCGGTACTGGCATAGGCACTGGCATAGGCACTGGCATATGACTTGCTTAAC
This sequence comes from Cupriavidus sp. 01L46, assembly GCF_056399905.1. Classification (NCBI taxonomy): domain Bacteria; kingdom Pseudomonadati; phylum Pseudomonadota; class Betaproteobacteria; order Burkholderiales; family Burkholderiaceae; genus Cupriavidus; species Cupriavidus sp. 01L46. Next base: position 6,027 of record NZ_JBFTSF010000314.1, on the reverse strand, counting down.
TGCTCCCGTCTCCCCTTCCCCCCACCCAGGAGCTTTGCCCGTGACCGTTTTCTCTTCCGACTCAGTAAGAAGCGTGAAACCCGGCCTGAAGTCCATCGCCGCCGCTGCAGCGATCACCGCCGTCTCGATCCTCGCCTTGCCGGGCACCGCGATGGCCGAGAAGGTGCTGCGCATCGGCATGACCGCCGCGGACATCCCGCGCACGCTGGGCCAGCCCGACCAGGGCTTCGAAGGCAACCGCTTCACCGGCATCCCGATGTACGACGGGCTGACCCAGTGGGACCTGTCCAAGGCCAACGGCCCCAGCCTGCTGATTGCCGACCTCGCCACGGAATGGAAGGTCGATGCCAAGGACAAGACCAGGTGGATCTTCAAGCTGCGCCCCGGCGTGAAATTCCATGACGGCTCGCCGTTCAACGCCGACGCCGTGGTGTGGAACGTGGGCAAGGTGCTCGACAAGACCGCCAGGCAGTTCGACCCCAGCCAGGTTGGCGTGACCGCCTCGCGCATGCCAACGCTGCGCTCGGCCAAGAAGATCGACGACCTCACGGTGGAGCTGGTTACGTCGGAGCCGGACTCTTTCCTGCCCTACAACCTGAGCAACCTGTTCATGGCCTCGCCCACACAGTGGGACAAGAAGCTGGCAGCAGTACCGGCCTCGGTGAGCGATCCGGCCGAGCGCTCCAAGCAAGCCTGGGTGGCCTTTGCCGCCGATGCCTCGGRCACCGGTCCCTTCAAGATGAGCCGCTTCGTGCCGCGCGAGCGCCTGGAGATGGTCAAGAACGCGCAGTATTGGGACGCCAAGCGCGTGCCCAAGATCGACAAGGTGGTGATGCAGCCGATGCCGGRGGCCAACGCTCGCACCGCCGCGCTGCTGTCGGGCCAGGTCGACTGGATCGAGGCGCCGGCACCGGATGCCGTGGCGCAGATCAAGAGCCGCGGCTTTGAGGTCTACGCCAATGCCCAGCCGCATATGTGGCCGTGGCAGCTGTCGTTCGCGCCCGGATCGCCCTGGCTCGACAAGCGCGTGCGCCAGGCGGCCAACCTGTGCGTGAACCGCGAGGGCCTGAAGACCTTGCTGGGCGGCTACATGGCTGAATCCAAAGGCATCGTCGAAAAGGGCAACCCGTGGTGGGGCAACCCCACGTTCGATATCAAGTACGACGCCAACGCCGCGCGCAAGCTGATGCAGGAGGCCGGCTACTCGGCCGCCAAGCCGATGAAGGTAAAGGTGCAGGTGTCGGCCTCGGGCTCCGGCCAGATGCAGCCGCTGCCGATGAACGAGTATGTGCAGCAGAACCTGAAAGCGTGCTTCATCGACGTCGACTTTGACGTGGTCGAGTGGAACACGCTGTTCACCAACTGGCGCATCGGCGCCAAGGACCCGAGCGCGCATGGCGCCAACGCCATCAACGTAAGCTTTGCGGCGATGGACCCGTTCTTTGCCATGGTCCGTTTTGTCAGCACCAAGACGCAGCCCCCGGTCTCGAACAACTGGGGCTACTTCGGCAACGCGGAGTTCGACAAGCTGATCGAAACGGCGCGCACATCCTTCGACGAAAAGGCGCGCGACACGGCACTGGCCAAGCTGCATGCCCGCATCGTGGAAGAAGCGCCGTTCGTGCTGATCGCGCATGACGTAGGCCCACGCGCGATCTCCAGGAAGGTCAAGGGCGTGGTGCAGCCGCAGAGCTGGTTTATCGACATCGCCACCATGTCGATGGACTGAGGCGTGCTACACGCCGAGCACTGAGCCGAGCACTAAGCCGTGCACTAGGCCGTGCACTAGGCCGTGCACCAAGCGGCCAGCGCGCGTGGCCGGTCCCGGGCCGGCCACGCGCACCGCAATCCAGAAGATGCCAGGCCGGCATGCATCGGCCTGGCTCCCCGAGAAACCACGGCAGGCAACGCTCGCCTCCCCCCCGGCCACGAACATGCTCTACCTGCTCCGCCGCATCGTCTACGCGATCCCCATCCTGCTCGGGGTCGCCCTGCTCTGCTTCTCGCTGGTCCATATCGCGCCAGGCGACCCGCTGGTGTCGGTGCTGCCGCCCGACGCCTCCGAGGATCTGCGCCGCCAGCTCACCGCGCTCTATGGCTTCGATAAGCCCTTCCTCGAACAATTCCTGCACTGGCTCACCCGCGCGCTGCACGGCGACCTGGGCACGTCCATCGCCACCAACCGCCCGGTGATGAGCGAGGTGATGACGGCGGTGATCAACTCGGTCCGGCTGGCCGCGGTGGCCACGCTGATCGGATTTACCTTCGGCTGCCTGTTCGGCTTCGTGGCGGGCTACTTCCGCGATTCCGCGGCGGACCGCACGGCCTCCTTCCTGTCGGTCTTCGGCGTGAGCATGCCGCACTACTGGCTGGGCATGGTGCTGGTGATCGTGTTCTCCGTGTTCCTCGGCTGGCTGCCCGCCACCGGCGCCGGCCCTGGTGGCTCCAGCGACTGGGCATGGAACTGGGAGCATATCCAGTACATGGTGCTGCCGGCGGTGACGATGTCGGTGATCCCGATGGGCATCGTGGCGCGCACCATCCGCGCGCTCGTGGCTGAAATCCTCTCGAACGAATTCATCGTCGGCCTCAAGGCACGCGGCTTGTCGGAGCTGGCGGTGTTCCGCCATGTGCTGAAGAACGTCGCGCCCACCGCACTGTCGGTAATGGGCCTGCAGCTCGGCTACCTGCTCGGCGGCTCGATCCTGATCGAGACGGTGTTCTCCTGGCCCGGCACGGGCTTCCTGCTCAACTCGGCGATCTTCCAGCGCGACTTTCCGCTGCTGCAGGGAACCATCCTCGTGCTCGCCGTGTTCTTCGTGCTGCTGAACCTGCTGGTCGATGCACTGCAGACCTTGTTCGACCCGCGCATCCAGCGCAACTGACGCCATCAAGGAAACCCGGGAGCCCCCATGGAAATGACTCTGAAAAAGCCCGCCCTTGTGCCCGTCGTGCAGCGCTCGCCTGGCTACTGGGCCACGGTGGGCAAACGCCTGCTGCGCAACAAGCTGGCCATGCTGGCCGCGCTGATCCTGCTGGCGCTGGTGTTGATGGCGATCTTCGCACCCGTGCTGATGCCGGCCGATCCGTATGCCGCCTCGATCATGAAGCGCCTCAAGCCGATCGGCACGGAGCACTACCTGGTTGGCACCGACGAACTGGGGCGTGACCTGCTGTCCCGCCTGATGCTGGGCGCGCGCCTGTCGCTGTTCATGGGCATCACGCCGGTGCTGATCGCCTTTGTGATCGGCAGCGCGCTGGGCATCGTCGCGGGCTATGCCGGCGGCTGGACCAATACCGTGATCATGCGGCTGGTCGACATCCTGTACGCCTTCCCCTCGGTGCTGCTGGCCATCGCGCTGTCGGGCACGCTCGGCGCAGGCGTCGGCAATGCACTGCTGTCGCTCACCATCGTGTTCGTGCCGCAGATCGTGCGCGTGGCGGAGAGCGTGACCACGCAGGTACGCAACCGCGAGTTCGTCGATGCGGCGCGCGCCTCGGGGGCGTCGTCGCTGACCATCGTGCGGGCCCACGTGCTCAACAATGTGCTGGGGCCGATCTTTGTCTACGCCACCGGCCTGATCTCGGTGTCGATGATCCTGGCCTCGGGCTTGTCTTTCCTCGGCCTCGGCGTCAAGCCGCCCGAGCCGGAATGGGGCCTGATGCTTAACACGCTGCGCACGGCGATCTATACGCAGCCGCTGGTTGCCGCCCTGCCCGGCGCCATGATCTTCCTGACCTCGATCTCCTWCAACCTGCTCGCCGATGGCATTCGCTCGGCGATGGAAATCAAGGACTGATGCCATGATGGAAACCTTGCAAGACACGGTACCCGATGCATTGGCCAACACCGATGTCGGCGGCCCCGCGCAACCGCTGGTGATCGCGCGCGACCTGATCAAGCACTTCCCGCTCAAGTCGAAACTACCCTGGCGCAGCGGTGGCGAAGTCCGCGCCGTCGACGGCGTCAGCTTCGAGGTGAGAAAGGGCGAAACGCTGGGCGTGGTCGGCGAATCCGGCTGCGGCAAGTCCACCACCGCGCGGCTGCTGATGCAGTTGATCGCGCAAAACAGCGGCGAGCTGATTTTCGATGCGCTGGGCGTGGGATCGGCGCAGCTGCCGATGAAGCGCTACCGCAGCCAGGTGCAGATGGTGTTCCAGGACAGCTACTCCTCGCTCAATCCGCGCCTGACCATCGAGGAATCCATCGCCTTTACCGCGCGCGTGCACGGCATCGACGCGGCCGAAGCCAGCGCGCGGGCACGTGCCCTGCTGGACCGCGTGGGCCTGGAGCCGGCGCGCTTTGCCGGGCGCTATCCGCACGAGCTCTCCGGCGGGCAGCGCCAGCGGGTGAACATCGCGCGGGCGCTGGTGCTGCGCCCGCGCCTGGTGATCCTCGATGAAGCCGTGTCGGCGCTGGACAAATCGGTGGAGGCACAGGTGCTCAACCTGCTGCTCGACCTCAAGGCCGAGTTCGACCTCACCTACGTGTTCATCAGCCACGACCTGAACGTGATCCGCTACCTGTGCGACCGCGTGATGGTGATGTACCTGGGCAAGGTGGTGGAAGTGGGTGACACCGAAACGCTCTATGCCAACCCCGCGCATCCCTACACGCGTGCGCTGCTGGCCTCGATGCCGGCAATGGACCCGGATCACCGCACCCAGGTCGCGCCGCTGGCGGGAGACCCGCCCAACCCGATCAACCCGCCATCCGGCTGCACCTTCCATCCGCGCTGCGCCATGGCGGAGGACATTTGCTCGCGCCGTGCGCCGCAGTTGTCCGAAGCGCTGGCGGGGCATCCGGTGGCCTGCCTGATGGCTAACGCGGACGGCGGCCACAGCCGGCAGATGCCCGCGGCCGCCAGCCCGCTCGTTGCAGCATCCTGAGGGCCAAATCGTGAATGCACCCGTGAACGTACCCCTGAACGTACCCGTGACCGCACCCAACCACAGCACCGAACCGCAGGCAGCCGCCCCCATGGTGTCGGTGCGCGACCTGCGCGTGACCTTCTCCGGCGGCGGCAAGACCATTCGCGCCGTCAGTGGCGTGTCGCTTGAGGTGGCGGCCGGCGAAACGCTCGCCCTGATCGGCGAATCCGGCTCCGGCAAGAGCGTGACGCTGCGCGCGCTGATGCGCCTGCATCCGCCGCGCCGCACCCGCATGGAAGGCGAGATCCGCATTGATGGCACCGACGTCACCGCCCTCGATGGCCGCGGCCTCGCCCGGCTGCGCGGCGGCAAGGTGGCGATGGTGTTCCAGGAACCGTTGCTGGCGCTGGACCCGGTCTACACGATCGGCCAGCAAATCATCGAATGCATCCGCACCCACGCCCGTGTGTCCGCGGCCGAGGCGCGCCAGCGTGCGCTGCGCGCGCTGGAGTCCGTGCGCATTCCCAGCCCGGAGCGGCGCCTGGCGGCTTATCCGCACGAAATGTCCGGCGGCATGCGCCAGCGCGCCATGATCGCGCTGGCGCTGTCGGCCAACCCCAAGGTCCTGCTGGCCGACGAGCCGACCACCGCGCTGGACGCCACCGTGCAGATCCAGGTGCTGATCCTGCTGCGCGAGCTGCAACGCGAGCTCGGCCTGTCGATCGTGTTCGTCACCCATGACATCGGCGCGGCTGTGGAAATCGCCGACCGCGTCGCCGTGATGTACGGCGGGCGCATCGTCGAGGAAGGCCCGATCCGTACCATCCTGCGCGCCGCGCGCCATCCCTATACGATGGCGCTGCTGCAAAGCCGCCAGCACGGCATGGACCGCGGCCAGCGGCTGCAGACCATCGCCGGCTCGCCACCCGATCTGTCGGCCTTGCMGCCGGGCYGCAGCTTTGCCCCGCGCTGCCCGCACGCGCGCGCGCAATGCCTGGAGGCGGTGCCGGGGGCTACCGCGCTGGGTGGCGGGCATAGCGTGAGCTGTGTGCTGGCCAGCGAGCCTGTCGCCCATGCCGAGGCGCTGGCGTAAGCGCTGTCAACCCGCCGTGACGCCGCGGCATGTCGGCACATGCAGTGCATGCCGTGCAATCC
>NZ_JBFTSF010000313.1:0-7701 GCF_056399905.1 Cupriavidus sp. 01L46 | reverse complement strand
AGTACAACATCGTGCTCGACAGCAAATACCCCGCCGTGGTGGCCGAGAAAGGCTCTGGCAGCCTGAAGGTGTTCTTCCCCGTGCAGGCCACCGACGGCAACGCCACCGCCATCGTCGGCATGAGCGGCGCGGCCGCCGCCAACGCCGTGCCGCAAACCGCGAGCGCGCAACTCAAGGGCGGCGACCTGAACGCAGCCCGCACCCAGCTTGAAGCAGCACGCGCCGCCTTTATCGAAAAGTACGCGCCGCAGGGCAAGTTCGCCATCGATATCACCCAGCGCGCCGACAGCCTGGAGGTCAAGGTCACCGGCAGTTCCGCCCACGGCTCCCGGCCCGAGGAAGGCGTGAATCCCCTGCCGCGCCTGACGCTGTTCCTGCGGGAATCCGGCATCGTGCTGGCCGACAACCACTACGCCCGTGCAGCGAAGTACCTCGACGACCTGTATGGCACCGGCTACCTCGGCGAGAAAATGGGCGTGGCCTACAAGGACGACTTCATGGGCCCGCTCACCCTGTCGCCCAACCTCGTCCAGGAAAAAAATGGCCAGTTGGAGGTCACCACCAACGTGCGCATGCCGCGCGGCAACACGCCGCAAGCCCTGTCCAAGGCCGTGGCCGACAAGATCAACGCCTGGGCTGCCGCCAACCACGCAACGGTGACCATCAGCCACGACCAGGGCGACTGGATGGCGCGCGACCCTAAAGGCGCGTGGCTATCCACGCTGCTCAACATCTTCGGCGACACCACGGGACTGGAAGCCAAGCCCGTGCCCACCGCCGGCAGCACCACCGCCAAGCTGATGCCGAATGCCATCAACTTCGGCCCCGCCATGCCCGGCAAGAAGTACACCGCGCACAACGCCAAGGAGTACAAGGAAGTTGCCGACCTGGACCTGGACATGCAGATGTTCACCGAGATGCTGATCCGCATCGGGGATCTGAAGACAATGCAGTGAGGCAGTGGCCGCTGCTATGTGCCAATGTTTGCCGGCTGCGTCGCATTACGTTGCCTTGCGTTAGTCGCGGTCGCGAAACCTGTATCGGCCGCCCCCCAGATCAATAGCGCCGGAACCTCCACCGACGCAAGCGTGCCCCAATGATCCCGTCGTGTCAGGGTGGCATCCGACTGGCGGGCAAACAGCGCCGCCCCGCAATCCTGCGCCATCTGCACGAACATCGCTCGCGAGAGCGTGTCGGCCGGTGGAATCGCCTTCTCGGCGAATTCCTGCGTCACCGCGGCATGTTCACCATTGCGGATTCGTGCACTGATCGCCCGTACGCCAGCAGGGTCCGGATGCATGCCGGGGTTGCAGTTCATCAGCCAAAGCCCTGCCACGCGTTCCGGGGCTCTGGCAAGTACCTCCATGGCGAGACAACCGCCGTATGCGGTACCGGCAACGATAAAGCGGCCTTTGACCTGGGATAGCAGAAGATCGGCGCTCGCGGCGAAACTCTCCTCCGCGAGGACTTTGACTTCCGCGTCGACGATATCCGACAAGCCTTCAAGCTGGGCGCGATACAAGCGCGCGTCACACGGCATGGCAGGCAAAAGGATCAGTGGGAGCATCGTGATTGGCTCAGACGGCGTCGATCAGGAGATCGATTCTACGGCGCTCGCTCGGCCAATGCGCGCTCCGGGACAGGAACATCCATGTGAGACGGAACGTCGGTTTTTGTGAGACGCAGCGTCAAGTGACGAAACGATAACTCTGCAAGAATTGGCGCCGGTTCGTGGTACGCGCCACCCCTCCAGCAAGAGTGCGGCCCCGGGCCGCACGACCAGGCCATCCCAAGGATTCTCGATAGCAGCCCGGCAGCGCAGCTTGTGTCCGGCGCAGCGCGCCGCGGCTGGCCGACACCATGCAGTCCCTGCGGGATGCGCCTGGCACGAGCCATAGCGTACTGAAAACACAATATTGAAGGCGGGACATCTCATGCTGAAAAGTAGGACGACATTCATATCGCTGACACTCCTGGCCGCCGCCGCGCTCTCGGCATGCGGGGGCGACAACCAAGACAAAGCGGCCGCGAACGCTCAGACGCCCGCCGCGCCCACGCCAGGGTCTCCGGCGTCCACCTGCGCCGAAACCGGCGTGGATGCGAAGTTCGCCTGCCAGACCGGGGCCACGGAGCCGCTCTACATCTACCAATGGGCGCTCAAGCAGGCGACCAGCTACTTCAAGTCTCTCTCCGGGATCGCGGATGGCATCACCGATCTCAACGTGGAAGACGTGCATGCCGCGGGCATCAAAGGCCAGGGTGTCAATGTCCTGGTGCTCGACGACGGCGTCGATATCGGCAATGAGGACCTGGCCGCCAATGTGAACGGGTCGATGACTTACAACTTTGACGACGGCACCAACAACCCCACGCCCGCCGATATCCCCAATAACATTGCGGAGGCCCATGGCACCCATGTCGCCGGCATCATCAGCGCGGCGCAGAACGGGAAAGGCGTGATTGGCATCGCGCCCCGCGCGACCCTTGGCGGCGCGCGTTTCATCGGCACCGCGAATGCCAGTATCTTGCAGGCCTACGGTGGTGCCGACTGGTCCAGGAATGCCCACATCGTCAATGCATCATACGGAGGCAATCCCGTGGTGCCGGACGAGTACGACACCGAATCCGGGAGCAGCTCCGTCATCAGGGCCTTTCCGAACCTGAGAAGCGGCAAGGGCCTGGTCATGGTAAAGGCCTCGGGCAATGAGTACAACAACACCGGCGGCGACGACCCCAGGTTCTGCCCCGATATCGATGGGATACACGGCGTCATCAGCTGCGAGAATCCCGCGAACGACACCGAGGCGCTGGAGCCAGGCGTCATCCTGGTCGGCGCGGCCAACGCCAAGGGCATCAAGTCAAGCTACTCCAACGCCGGGGCGGTCAACTGGATCACCGGGCTTGGCGGTGAATTCGGGGAAGCGGGGCAATACGGAGAGCTTGGCTCCGGTACGATGATCTTCTCGACCGACCTGACTTCTTGCGCGAAAGGCTATAGCCGCAACTTCCTGGAACTCACCAACGCATTCAGCATTGGCGGCAGCGCAACCAACAAGAAAGATAACGCAAACTGCGACTATGCCAGCATGAACGGCACCTCGGCCGCTACCCCGACCATTTCAGGGGTCGTTTCACTGATGCTGGCGGCAAATCCAAACCTGACGTGGCGAGACGTGCGCGAGATTCTTCGCGTCACCGCCAGGAGAATCGATCCGGACTATGGCGCGCGCAACAACCGGAATCTCCGGCTTGACCTGAAGCAGGGGACATTCACCGCCAGCACGGATGCCAGCCTCGTCGATGGCAGCCAAACGGCGCGGCTGGACCTGGGCTGGCAAAAGAATGCCGCAGGCAACTACTACTCGAACTGGTACGGCTTCGGCCTGGCGGATGCCGCGGCCGCTGTCAGGCTGGCGAAGGCATACAGTGCCTACAAGCCGGCAGCCCTGGCCATTGGCGGTTTCACCAAGGCCTTCGCCGATAGCGCCCAGCTCAAGTACGGCTCGGTCCAGAAGCTGGGGCAATTCACGGCCGGCGGCAACGACAAGGTGGATGCCCTGCAGCTAAGACTAAGCGGCTCGATCTGCGTCGGCAGCGTTGGTGTCTTTGTCAAATCGCCTTCCGGAACCCTATCCGCGCTCGCTGTTCCATACAACAGCTACTACAGCACGGGCGTTCCGGAAGTGAAAAGCTACGGGCTAGGCAGCTATGCATTCCATGGCGAGAACGCCGCCGGGAATTGGGAGGTGTATGCGGTCAGCGTGATGCCGGCCACCGCGGCGCCCGGCACGTGCAGCAGTTTCCAGCCGGAAGCCGATGGCGTCAGYGTCAAGCTCAGCAAACCCTTGGCTGTTGAATACCGTGTGATTGCCGCGAAATAACGGGGCGAGGAGAATGATGATGAAAGTGAATTTGTCCTTCAGGGTCTTGCTGTCCGGCGTCGCGGCGCTTGCCACCACGCTGTGCTACGCGGGCGCGTCGACCTTTGTGGCTGGGCAACAGCTGTCGCCCGCGCAATGGAAGAGCCTTGCGGGCACGACGGTCGTTCGCCTTGGCAGCCAGTCGTTCCAGACGCTGCCGGCCTCGGCGAAGAACGCGGGCGCCGCGGGCAGTGCGGTGACGCTGGTCGTCAACGATCGGGGCGTTGTGGGCGAAAGCCGCAACGAGGTGGTCGTTTCGCAAGTATCGACCCAGGAAGTCCAGCAGACGATCGGCAAGCTAAGCCACGCCGCTATCGGGGTCCAGTACTTCGATCACATGAGCATCAGCCAGTTGACGTTTGCTTCGTTCCAGGATGCGGTCAACGCCAGGGAGCAGCTCAAGACACTGCTTGCGCCGGGGGCGGCGGTCGATGTCCCGATCCGGTATGGCAAGCCCAAGGTGCGCTGAGCCGGCTTTCGCGGCCGAAGTCACGCCTTCCTGCCGCGCTTGAAGACCCCGGCCGCCCGGGGCCTTGCCAATGCGGCGGTGCTTGCCTGGCGTGCTACACGCAGTGCGGCGGGCAGGCGATCGACATCGAGGGCTGAGGCCTTGCAGTCAGGCGCCGGTGCCGATGGCGGTGAATTCGCTCCGCAGGCTCTCCAGCCATTCGTTGATGGTGGCAGCTTCACTGCCGCTGGCAGACGCCGCAGACCAGCTGTTGCGGGGACGCTCCGCGAGCGCGCGCACCTCCCGCGGACTCAGGCTGRAGCGGCGGCGAAAGGCGCGGCTGAACGTGCTCTCGTTGGAATAGCCGTAACGATATGCCAGCTCGGCGATACTGAGCCCGCTGCCCTTGGATCGGGCCAGTTCATCGAAACAGCGATCCAGCCGCCTGCCCTGGATGTAGGCGTTCACGCCGCCGTCGCTMTCGAACAGCCGGTAGAGGCTGGCTCGCGACAGGCGGAAGACGCTGGCAACTTGCTCCGGCGAGAGCCMTTCCGTGGCCAGATGTTGTTCGATATAGCGCCGTACCAGCTTGCGCATGCTGCGGCGTGCCGCCGTTTGCACTTMGGGCTCGCTATCGCGCAGCCTGGCTCCGCTGCCCTCCAGCATGATCAGCGCCGCGGTGACCGATGCGGCCATCTCCTGCGCTGTCAGGCTGGCGCCGGCCAGCATGAGTTGCGACAGGTGAGACGCCAGCAAGCGTGTGGAACCCTGGCCGGCATCCAGCACGGTGCCGTGCAGGTTGCAGCTCCTCAGCGAGGCGGGAAGGCGGTCGCGCGGCACGGTGAGGGTGATGTTCGAAAACGCCGGCGTCCGGCTATCCAACGTCCGCCCCAGGTCGAGCAGGCTGATCGATCCCTCGCTCGCATGGAACGGCCGGTTGCCATACTCGCCCTGAACGCCGCCCGTGACGTAAAGCTGGATCAGGATGTGGTCGATATTGCTGCGCCGGATCTCAACGCTGCCCCGCTTGAAGCGATGCGCCACGGAGCCCCCGACACGGGCGATCAGGCTATCGCCTAGATGGACGCCCATCAGCTCGGCCGAGAACGCGTCGGGCGCGGCGCCAATCTCCACGTCAAAGAGCGGCGATAGCGCTGCGCGCCAGAGTTGGCAGGCGTCGGGAAGTGCCCGCCCATCGAGCCGGACATGCACTTGCGGCGGCGTCGCCGCCGCCGCGCCGTCTGCCTGCGCACCGGTTTCGGGTTCTGCCGCCATCTGTGCTGATGCTGGGCCTGCCACGCGATTCCTTTTTTTTGGGGCCGGTAAAAGGCTTCGGCGCACTCCGCATCGCGACCCCGTCACCCCGTCACCCCGGTGCGCCGCCATGCCGTAGCATGCGCGCCGGCCCGCTGCAGGGCACATGATATCGAATGGATGCGGTCATGCGTTAGCGCGGCGGCTTGCCCCAAAGAAAAACGCCCCACCGGGACCGAGTGGGGCGTTGCCTGACTGTGCGATGTCTCTGCGTTACACCGGCACGTCCTTCATCGGGTCCGGTTTCCGGTTATCGAACCAGCGATACAACGTAGGCACCATCACCAGCGTCAGCAGGGTCGAGGTGATCAGCCCGCCGATCACCACCACCGCGAGCGCGCGCTGCACTTCGGAGCCCGGGCCGGTGGAGAACAGGAAAGGCACCAGCCCCAGCATGGCGATGGTGGCCGTCATCATCACCGGGCGGAATCGCTGGGTCGCGCCCTGGATCACCGCCTGGTCCAGCGACAAGCCGGAGTCACGCAGCGTGCGGATGTACGACACCAGCACCACGCCGTTGAGCACCGCCATGCCCCACAGGGCGATAAAGCCCACCGAGGCCGGCACCGACAGGTACTCGCCGGTGACGAACAAGCCGATGATGCCGCCGATGGAGGCAAACGGCAGCACGGTGATGATCAGCGTGGCAAAACGCACGGAGTTGAACAGCAGGAACAGCAGGAAGAAGATCGCGGCGATGGTCACCGGCACGATGATCTTCAGGTGGCCCATGGCGCGCTCCATGTTCTGGAACTGGCCGCCCCACTCCAGGTAGTAGCCTTCCGGCAGCTTGACCTTGGCGCCCGCGGCCTGCTGCAGCTCGGCGACGAATCCGCCGAGGTCGCGGTCCTTCACGTTGATCATCACCACCACGCGGCGCTTGGCCATTTCGCGGCTGATCTGCGCGGGGCCGTCGGTGACCTCGATCCTGGCCACGCTTTGCAGCGGCACCTGGGCGCCGTTGGGCGTGGCCACCAGCAGCTGGCGGATGGCCTRCACGTTGTCGCGGAATGCTTCGGGCAGGCGCACCGCCGCGGCAAAGCGGCGCTCGCCCTCGAAGATGTCCGTGGCGCGCTTGCCGCCGATGGCGATCTCGATGATGTCGTGGATGTCGGAGGCATTGAGCCCATATCGCGCAATGGCCTGGCGGTCKATCTCGATCGACAGGTATTGCTGCCCGGAGATCCGCTCGATGCGGATGTCCTGCGAGCCCTGGATGCCGCCGGCAACCCGCGCGATCTCGCCGGCCAGGTCGCGCAGCTTGTCGAGGTCGTCGCCGAACACCTTCACCGCCACGTCCGAGCGCACGCCGCTGACCATCTCGTCGACGCGGTCGGAAATCGGCTGCGCCATCACGATCTGCACGCCGGGGATGGCCTTGAGCTTCTCGCGGATGGCGTTGGCGATATCGTCCTGGGTCCAGCCGTCGGGCCACTCGTCGCGGTCCTTCAGGCTGGCAATCGGTGTCGATTCATTCTGGCCCTGCGGGTCGGCCGGGCTTTCGCCGCGGCCCACGCCGGACACCACCGACTTCACGCCGGGCACCGACAGCACCAGCTTGTTGGCTTCCATCTCCAGCTTGACCGATTCCTCCAGCGAGATGTTAGGCACGCGGTCCAGCGCCGGCACGATCGAGCCCTCCTTCATCTCGGGGATAAAGGAGGTGCCCAGCAGCGGCACGATGGCCACGGTGGCCATGAATGCCACCACCGCGCCAATCACGGTCTTGCGGCTGTTGTTCAGTGCCCAATGCAGCATGCGCAGGTAGTGGCGCTTCATGAACGCGATSAGCYWGGTRTCRTGCTCSGCGCCGCCCTTGAGCAGGTAGGMSGACARCACCGGCGASAGCGTCAGCGACAGGAACAACGAGATCGCCAGCGCAATCGAGATGGTGAACGCCAGCGGCGCGAACATCTTGCCTTCCATGCCGGTCAGCGTCATCAGCGGCAGGAACACCAGGATGATGATGCCCACGCCGACGATCACGGGCGTGGCCACTTCCTGCACCGCCTTGACCAG
>NZ_JBFTSF010000312.1:0-8058 GCF_056399905.1 Cupriavidus sp. 01L46 | reverse complement strand
CTCAAGTCGGCCGGCTGTTGCGCTTCGAGCAGGAAGGTCAGGTGACTGGAAAGCATCGCGCCCGAAAGTTAACACTTCGGCGCAGCGTTTACAACTTCCTCTGACGCTACATACAAAAATGCCGTTCAGCTCTTAACTGAACGGCATTAAGGCCGAAGCCTGCGTTTTCTTGTGTGCATCCACGGCGGCCCGCCGCCGCCCTGCCTCACGCCGCAAGCGGCTCCGCGCTGCCCGGCGCAATCACCTGCGTCAGCGCAGGCGCCGGGGTGGTTGCTTGCGGCACGGCAGGCGCCGCGAACCAGCCGTGCACGGCCGCGTGGATGGCCTCTACCTGGGCCAGCTTGCGCCGGTATGCGGAGCGCTTCTTGGACGGCAGCGCCATCACATCGCGGCGCGGCTGGTTGACCGGCACCTCGACGTTGCCGCAAGGCATTGGCTGGCCCGCGGACTCCATCCAGAAGCCCTCGTAGTCGCAGCGGATCTCGCGCGGGGTATGGCGTTGGCGGCCCACGTGATTCTTCTTGCTGACGCCTACGATGCGCTGCACCCCGAGCAAGGCGGCAAAGCCGAGCAACGCTTCCATGACCGCGTCCTTGGGACGCAGGCCTTCGCAGGCCTTGGTGGATTCGCGGATCAGGTCACGGCTGCTCTCGCCCATGGGGCCTTGCAGGCCCCCGACGAAGATCTCCGTGCCGTCCTTGCGCTGCGCCAGGTAGAAGCTGAGCTGGCTCAGGCACACGCCGCTGGCCGTGTCCAGCCAATAAAAGGCCAGTTCGCCTTCCTTGGGGTTCGGCCCCGAATCCGCCAGGCGCAACCTATAGCGGCCGTCGCCCATCACCCATTCGAGCCCGCCGCCCACGTAGACGCGTTCGCTCAGCGCCAGCGGCACCAGCGTGCTCATCGCACGGTAGTGATCCAGCACCGTACGCATGCGCTCGCGAAAGCTCAGCCCGCATGCGCCAAGCGGGCGATACGGGCGCTCGAGCAGCGAAGGCTTGGCCATGGCCACGCGCCGCATCAGCGCGCAGGAGTCGACCGCCTGCAGCCAGCTGCGCACCGCGGCAAAGCGGAATGCGGACCGGCAGATCAGCTTGAAACGCTTGAGTATCCACTTCTTGCCGCCCGGCGGGTGGCAAAACGCCGACAACGCAGTGAGCGCCGCCAGATARCGAAAATAGAAAAAAGGYCCGAGATCSWGAAARAATCCCYTGGCAYTRAGCCCCGACAACCATTGAAGGCTCGAGATTGGTCCTTGCACCACTTGACGCTCCCCTGTTCCCGATGCAGCAAAGCCGGTATCCGGTCTTGTGGTGCTGCGCTTACGATTCGAAACCGCCGCGCCCGCCACGACGGCGACGGGGCAGGCGGCCAGGCGTAGCCTGGATCACGGGGCAAGGCCGGCAGCGTGGGGGACCACCGGGCCAAGTGTTTCGGCCCCGTAATATTTCGTAACGAATAGTAATACGTCTGGTTGACAGGGAATGCAGTCATTTCCCTTGGAACGAAAAAAAATTTCGGCGGGGCGCCCGGGAGCATCGATAGATCAGGGCGCTGCCCGGATCAAGCGCACAGGGCGCGCGCCCGGCCCCGGCGATCCGGGATCAGCGCGGCGGCGCGCCCGCGGGCCGCCGCTCGGTAGCGAAGTACAGGCCCGCCATGGCCGGCAGGCCGAAGCCGATCCAGCTGGTGAGCGTCCAGCCGCCTTGGGCAAAGGCCCACGCCCCGACGGCCGATGCCACGGCGCCACCGGTGAAGAAGATCGCCATGAACAGCCCGTTCAGGCGGCTGCGATAGGCGGCGCCCAGGGCAAAAATGGCGCGCTGGCCCACGACCAGGGTGGCTGCCACGCCAAAATCCAGCGCGATGGCGGCAATCGTCAGCGCCGCCAGGGCTAAGGGCGAGCCGGGCGTGCCGGCCTGGCCCAGCACAAAGGCGCCGGCCGCGAGCAACATGGCGAGCATGGTCATGCCCCGGCCACGGCCGCGATCGGCCTGGCGCCCGGCGATGGGCGCGGCCACCGCACCCGCCACGCCAGCCAGCGCGAACAGGGCGATGCCCTTCTGGCTCAGGCCGAACCCGGGGCCGGCGAGCCACAGGGGCACGGTGGTCCAGAACAGGCTGAACGCCCCGAACATGCATGCCTGGTAAGCCGCACGCCGGCGCAGCACGGGCTGCGCGCACAGCAGCTGCCACATGGACACCAGCAGCGCGCCATATCGCACCGCAGGCGCCGGGCGGCGATCCGGGAGCAGCCGCATGAGCACGGCGGCGAGCAGGGCCATACCCACGGCCGAGCCCGCGAAGATGGCATGCCAGCCCCACAGGTCGGTGACCAGGCTGGCGGCCGGGCGGGCCAGCATGATGCCCAGCATCAGGCCGCTCATGACATTGCCGACGACACGGCCGCGCGCATGCTCAGGCGCCAGGTGCGCGGCAAACGGCACCAGGACCTGGGCCGCCACGGAGCTCAGCCCGATGCAGACGGCCGCCAGCAGAAACACCCCGGCATGGCCGGCCAGCGCCGCGCCAGCCAGTGCGAGTGCGCTGGCGGCCAGCAGGCTGCAAATCAGCCGGCGGTTCTCGATGATGTCGCCCAGCGGCACGATCAGCAGCAGGCCCGCGCCGTAACCGGCCTGGATCAGGGTCACGATCAGGCCCGCCGCCTGCGGCGACAGCCCCAGCGCGTGGCCGATCGGGCCGATCAACGGCTGCGCGTAATACAGGTTGGCCACGATCAGGCCGCAGGCAGTGGCCAGCAGCAGGGTCATCCAGCTTGCGCCGCCCACGGGGCTAGCCTGCGCTTGCGGCGCGCAGTGCGCTCTTGTCGTCATGATTGCCTTCTACGGTGGAGCTCGGCTTACCCGCATGCCAGCCTACCCGGGGCTGGGGTTAACCAGAGGTCGAAGGCCGAGATCATGCCTCAGTTAGCGCAAGCTTGCTGGCAGCGCGCTCAAGGCAGGTAGCCCAGCAAGCGCCACCAGAAGTAATCCAGCGGCAGCAGCACCAGCAAGGTCAGCGCGGCCAGCGCCAGGCACATGCGGGTTCCGTCGCGCAGCCCCACGCCACCGAGCTGCATGGCGATCACGATGGGTGGCGACTGGTAGGGAAAGAACACCGTGGAAAACACGGGAACCTGCAGCATCAGCACGGCTTCCAGCGACAAACCCGTGGCCTGCGCCAGCTGTTTGGCCAGCGGCGTCAGCACGGCCGGCAATCCGGGTAGCGTCGTCATGAGCCCCAGGCTCGCCCCGACCGCGCCAAGCGCGGCCACATTGGCGGCGGTATGCCCCGGCGAAAGGGGGAGCCAGCGCAGCAGCGCCGTGCTGATGGCGCCCCCCAGCCCGGTGGATTCCACCACAGCGCCCAGGCCGAGAAAGCCGGCCACATAGATCAGGGGCGTGAGGTGCACCTGCTCGGCCAGCATGCGCGAGGAAACCAGGCCCACGCCCGGCAGCAGGCAGACGATGCATGCCGCCAGCGAGATCCAGGCCGGCGAGACGCCGTGCAGCGTGTCGGTGGCAAACCCGGCCACGGCCAGCACCAGGATCACCGCCAGCAGCTTTTCCTGCCGGCTCGGCGCGCTCGCTTGCTCGCGCGGGAGTGCCGCGATCGGTCCGTGCTCGGGAAACAGCCGGCATACCAGCCAGACCAGCATCACGGTCTTGAGCAAGCCGAGGATGGGGAAATGCAGCAGGAGATAGCTGCCATAGCTCAGGTTGACGCCATACAGGGAGCTAGCCGCGCCGAGCAACACGCTGTTGGGGATATTGGCCGGCAGGATGGTGGTGGGCGGCATATAGCTGGCGGCTGCCACGGTCAGCACCATGCCGATGCGGCCGTTGGAACCCGGTGCGAATCCAAGCCGGTCGGCCAGCGCCAGCACGATCGGCATCAGCAGCAGCACCCGCCCGGTGGTCGAGGGCATCAGGAATGCCAGCCCCACGGCGCTCACCGCCACGGTGCCGATCACCTGGCGATAGCTGCCCACCCGGCCCCGGAAGATGATGGCCGCCAGGCGTTGCGCCAGCCCGGTCTGGCGCAACGCCACGCCGGTTACCGCGCCACCGAACATGAGCCACCACGCGGTAGAGGCAAAACCCGAGAACACCACGGAGGCCGGCGCCACGTGCAGCACGACGGCGCACAGGAAGAACAGCAACGTCGTAGCCGGCTCGGGCAGCACGCCCAGCGCCCAGCAGCACACGGTGGACGCCACCAGCGCGCCCGCCAGCACCAGCCCGCCGGGCGCGCCGGTGGCGCGGCCCACCAGCCATACCGCGGCTACGCACAGGGCGATGACCAAGGCGGCGCGCGCGCTGTCCGACAGCTTGCCCGCGGATGCGGGGCCCGCGGCGGGTGGCGCCTTGGAAGCGGCGGGATTGCCGGGAAGGCTGGCCGGGGGCGGCAAGCCGGTCTGACTGGTATTGCTCATGCGAGGGAACTCCGTGGTGCTCATGCGATGAGCGCCATCGTAGGACGCGCCGATCTGGCCGGGTTACACTTCTCGGGCAATTTCTTACGAATACCAGCCACACCCGAAAACCCGCGCCAAAGCCGCGCCGAGCCAGATGCCACGCACCACCTACCAGCCCGTCCCGCTGACCCAGCCCACCGCCGAGCAACCGGTCATCGTGCATCTGCGCCTGCCGCCGCCCAACGCCATCATTCGCCGCCATCGGCATGCTTGGGGGCAGATCTCGTGCCCCTCGCGCGGCAGCATGCGGGTGACCGCGGCAGGCACCACCTGGGTGGTGCCGACCATGCGCGCGGTGTGGATTCCGCCGGATGTGGAACACGAGGTGGTCACGCTGGGCGACGCAGCGCTGCATGCCTGCTATGTGCTGCCGCAGGCGGCGCCGCTTTCGCTCACCGCCTGCGTGGTCGTGGAAGTGTCGGCGTTGATGCGCAACCTGATGGTGGCGCTGACCGACGCGGCCAGCTTGTCCGCGCCACGGCGCCAGCTAAGCGCGGCCTTGCTGCTCGAGGAGTTGCGCACCGCGCCCACGCTCTGGCCGGGGCTGGCCTTGCCTACCGACCGCCGCCTTAAAGCCTTGTGCGATGCCTTGATGGAGCAGCCAGGCTCAGCGCTAAGCCTGGCGCAATGGGCCGAACTGACGGGTGCCAGCGAGCGCACCCTGGCGCGCCTGTTCCGCACCGAGCTGCGCACCAGCTTTGCCGCCTGGCGCCAGCAATTGCGGCTGGCGCACGCCGTGGACCTGATGAGCCGCGGCAAGCCGCTCGCGCACGTGGCGGCCGAAACCGGCTATGCCAATGCCGGCGCCTTCTCCACCATGTTCCGGCGCGCGCTGGGACAGGCGCCGCGCGATTTTCTGGCGGCGGAGGCCCGCAATCACGGGAGGGGACATTGAGCGCAAAGACCCATCTTGCCAAAGCCATCCATTGGCCCGCCGGCGCGCAGGTGCATCCTCGCGAGATGCTCGCGGCAGCCCTGGGCATGGGCATGCCGCTGCTGCTCGCTGGCGCCATGGGGCAGATCGCGCTTGGCCAGGCCGCCGCGCTCGGCAGCCTGGCGATCGGCGCCGGGGCGGTCGCCGGATCCTGCATCGATGCGCAAGACGAATCCCGCATCAGGCCGCTGGCGGCCCTGCTTGCACCGGTTGCGGCTGCCGCGGCCATCGCTGCCGTCGCGGCAGGCCACGGCGCCCTGACCGATGTCATTGTGCTTTTGCTGGCAGGTGCGGCGGCCTGCATTGGCGGCTACAGCCGCCCGCTCGCGATCGCGGCCACGCGCTTCGTCCTGTTCCTGATCATTGCCACCGGTGCGGCAAGCGCTGCGCCGCATCGGGCAGGCTTTCTCCTGCTCACGCTGGCCGGCGCGCTCTGGACCTGTCTGCTGTGCCTGCTCCTCGCGCCGAGGGCCAAGGCGCTGGCGCAGCCCGGCACGCCCTTGGCGTTGCCCACCACGGCGCAGCGCCTGCAGCGATGGCGGCGCACGCTGTCGTATTGGGCCGGGTGGCAATACACGCTGCGGCTGGTGCTCGGCCTGGGCTGCGCCTGCATCCTGCGCTGGCTGCTTCCGGGCCATCACTTCGAATGGATCACGCTGACCGTGGCGATCCTGCTGCAGCGGCAGCCGGAGGGCTTCGCCGTCAAGGCCACGCAGCGGGTGGCCGGCACCCTCCTCGGCGTGCTTGGCGCGAGCTTGCTGCTGGGCCACCAGCTCCCGTACTGGCTGGTGGCATTCAATGCGGGATGGCTGGCCGGCATCCGGCCACTGCTGCGCCTGCGCAACTACCTGGCCTACTCGGCAGTCATGACCCCGCTGATGGTGATGATCATGGGCGCCAGCCGGCCGGCCGACGCCGGCATGCTGATGGACCGCGTGGCGGCGACGGCGATCGGTGCCGTCATCGTGCTGCTGGTCGACCGGATTGCCCTGAAGGCAGCTGGCGGCGAGCTTGCCAACTAACTTCGCCCTGCTCAACGAAGCCGCTGAACAGGCCAAAGCCGCACGCCATAACGACGGCTGTCTCTCCCTCTCCCCTCATGGGGAGAGGGCCGGGGAGAGGGGTGGCTGAATCAAACGCGGGTTAGCATGACTGCCAGAGCCGCATGGTGTGGACAGTGCCACACCCGGCGATTTCCAGCGCGGAGGCCAGCATGGAACACGATAGCACTTTGTACGTGGGTCTTGACGTCCATAAGGACTCGATCACGGTCGCCTACGCACTCGGCGCGGGCGAGGTCGAACTGCTTGGCAAGATCGGTACCTCGAAGGCCGATATCGATCGCCTGTGCAAGCGCCTGCAGTCTAAAGCGAGCCGGATCCGCATCGTCTACGAGGCAGGCCCTTGCGGCTATGGCCTTTACCGGCAGCTTGCAGGGAAGGGATTCGAGTGCATGGTGTGCGCGCCGTCGCTGATCCCGAAGAAACCCGGCGAGCGCGTCAAGACCGATCGGCGCGATGCGGTCAAGCTCGTGCGATCGCTGCGCGCCGGCGACCTCTCGGCGGTGTACGTGCCCAGTRTGGAGGACGAAGCGTTCCGGGATCTGTCACGCGCGTGGGTCAGCGCCAAGGACGATCTGAAGCGCGCCCGGCAACGGCTGAAGGCCTTTCTGCTTTCACATGGGGTGCGCTACAGCGGCAGAGCCGACTGGGGACCCGCGCACCGGCGCTGGATCAGTACCTTTGCGTTCGACACCGTGTGGCAGCAACTTGCCTTTGACGAATATCGACGTGCCATCGAGGATCGGCTCGCGCAATGCAGCCGTCTCGAAGCGGCCTTGCGCGAGGCMGTGGTCAACTGGCGCTTCTATCCGGCCGTACTGGGCTTGCAGGCCATGCGCGGCGTGCAGTTCACCACGGCGATAGGCATGCTCGCCGAATTGGGCGATCTCTCGCGCTTTGTGCGTCCGCGCCAACTGATGGCCTGGCTCGGGGTGACGCCCGCAGAACACTCATCGGGGGAAAAACGGCGCCAAGGCAGCATCACCAAGAACGGCAATAGCTATGCAAGAAAGCTGCTAATCGAAGCCGCCTGGAGTTACCGGCACCCGGCACGTGTGAGCCCCGAGATTCAGCGCCGGCACGAAGGCATCCCGAAGGCCATCGTTGACCGCTCCTGGGACGCCCAGGTTCGACTGTGCCGGCGCTATCGGAGACTTGCCGCGCGCGGCAAGAACCCGAACATTGCGGTGGTTGCGGTGGCCCGCGAACTGAGCGGGTTCATCTGGGACATCAGCCGGCTCGCCATGTCGCTTGCCATACCGAACGCGGCGCAGACAACGTAACCCAGCGCCAAGGTACCAACCTATCTGCCACCTACTGTGGAGCCAGTTTCCTGAAGRGCGACGTAGCCCGGCACACGAGCAACCCGCGACCTAGCTAGGCAACGGATTTCATCCGACTTGCGGCCTTAGATAGCGGCAGGCTCATTGGGCGGACCTCTGTAATGCGGTAACCAACCCGCGGATATCAGCGTGATCCACCGTCGAGACTTACTGCTACGTCGCCCTCCAGGAAATTGGGGAACAACATGCAACTGTGAAACTGAATCAAACCAATCTCGATTGACACGGGGGAGTCATATCAGCTAG
>NZ_JBFTSF010000311.1:0-6695 GCF_056399905.1 Cupriavidus sp. 01L46 | reverse complement strand
CCATAGGCGAGATCGCGTGCCAGGATATAGTCGGCCGGCTCAACCGTCATGGTCTGCCGCATCATGCCAAGGCGGTCGCCTTCGGCCTGGCGCAGCAGATGACCGAGTTTGTGGTGCTTCTCGCCACCGCGGGGAAAGCGGGCAAAGACCGACGAGGCCACATACATCTCGATCAGGCAGAATGGCGTGCCGCCATGTACATGCAGTTTTCGCACCATCACGTAGCTGTTCAGCGGCGTGCCGCGCCGGACCAGGCCCGGCCGCAACGCCACGCCCTCGCGCATTTCCAGGATGCGGATTTCCAACTCGCTGTCATGGGCCGATTCGTCATTGATGGCGGAGCGCAGCCCTTGTCCGGGCTCTGATGGCTGCTTGATGACGTGCGTGCCACGACCGCGCTGGCTGCGGACCAGCCCCTCTTCCGTCAGCGCGGAAAAGGCCTGGCGCACGGTGACTTTGGCGATCCCATAAGTTTGCGCGAGGCTATCCACGGTTGGCAGCTGCATACCCACCGGGTACTCGCCCGAAACGATCCTGTGCCGGATGACGCTGGCCAGTTGTCGGTATCGCGTCACGCCGCCGGTGCCGTCGTCGGCGAGGATGACGCTCTCGTTGGCAGCTGCGGTGGGCGCACTCCTCGTCATGACAACAGCTCCCGCGGCACGCGCACCGGCATGGTCAGCAGGATCTGCGCCATGCCCTTGCCGAGCGGATCATTGCGCAGCGACGCCATGCCGCCGCCATCCAGGGCCGACTCGCAGACAAAGTTCATGGCGTCGAAGCCGGGCAGGTCGTAGCATGTCACCGGCCCCTTCACCAGGTACCCGAGCCAGTCCGCCACGCGCGCCACCGTCACTTCRGCCCGCAGCACGGGCAGGTACGCCGGCCGGCGCGCAATCAGCCCGATGTTCKAGGTATCCMCTTTGTCGCCGCTACGGCCATAGGCAAGCCGTATCAGCGGAACTTCGACGGTATCGTGTTCAGCAGGGCCGGCGCCCGTTTGTTCGGCGACTGCAGGTGCCGCGGGCGCGACCGTTGCCGCCGTGCCACTCGAAGGAATGGTGACGCCGCTGCGTACGCCGTTCATCACCACCGCCGGCGTCAGGGCGCTCTTGTCGAGCAGGAATGCATACTGGCGGATCGATGGCGAGGGACTGGAACGCCCACCAGCCGAGCCCGTCGTGCCCGGCGCCCAACTGGTCCCCGCCGCGGCAATTTCCCGCGCGAACAGTTCCAGGGCCGCCTTCTCGGGATGCATGACCGCCAGCCGCATCACCGCCTCGCGGGTGTGTCGGACGGCAGCATGTGGCCCAAAGCAGGACTCTGCTCCCAGCACCTCGATCCGGGTGCGACTGTAGTCCCCCCACCCGTTCTCCCCGAAGAGCTTGCGCGTGCGGGCGAGGATCGCTTCCGCCGTGCGTTCTGCCTTGGCGACCGCGTCGACGCCGACGATGGAAAGCTGCGCGTTGCAGCGAAAGCCATCGACATAGGTGGCACAGACTTTGTAGGCATTGCTCGGGGCCCGCCCGCGTGCGCCGCTGACTTCCACCAGATCCGGTGCGGCCTGCCGAAGGGTTACCTGCGTGAAATCGCAGGTGACGTCTGGCAGCAGGTAGGTGGCCGGGTCGCCGATCTCGTACAGCACCTGCTCCCCGACCGTGGCGGTGTTGACCAGTCCCCCGGTGGCGGGGGGCTTGCCGACAACGAAGGTGCCATCGGCACGGCACTCGACCACCGGATAGCCGATGTCGTGCCAGTCCGGTACGCTTTCCCAGTCGGTATGCAAGCCGCCCGTTGCCTGGCACCCACACTCGATGACGTGGCCGGCCAGACTGCCTTGGGCCAGGCGATCATAGTCGTCCGCATGCCAGCCGAACTCATGCATCAGCACGCCGAGTGTCACGGCACTGTCCACGCAGCGTCCGGTGATGACGATCTGGGCCCCCTGGTCCAGCGCCTGCCGGATCGGCAACGCGCCCAGATAGGCATTGGCGCTGACCACGTGCTCTGGCAAGGGGCGGCCTTGCTGCATGTCTTGCACACCGGCTTCGCGCAGTTGGGGAAGCAGGGTCATCACATCATCGCCTTCCACCACGGCAATGCGCAGCGTCAGTCCCTGTTCCGCTGCCAGAGCGGCAATGGCCTGCGCACACCCGTGCGGGTTCATGCCACCGGCGTTGCTGACCACACGGATCCCGCGTGCGGCGATCTCCCCGATCAGGGCCTTCATTGTCACCGTCACGAAGTCGGTGGCGTAGCCCAGCTCCGGCTTGCGCAATCGGGCAGCGGCCAGGATCGACATGGTCAGTTCGGCCAGATAGTCGAACACCAGGTAATCGATATCACCGTGGCGCACAAGCTGTGGCGCGCCGACGCTGCTGTCGCCCCAGAAGCCAGAAGCGCCGCCAATACGTACCCTTTTCGCGTCCATTCCCATCTCCCTATCTGCCAGTCCACATGGGCTGGCGCTTCTCGCGGAATGCCAGCTGGCCTTCGCGCGCGTCCTCGGTCAGTGCAAACAGCCCTATCTGGCTTTCCGTGAACGCCATGGACTGYTCGAACGACATGGTTTCCATATGCTTGAGCGTGTACAGCCCCCGACGGATGGCGGCGGGCGAATTGTTCAGCAGGCGGGCCAGCAGCAAGTCCAGCCTGGCGTCGAGATCGTCGCTGACATCGTTGACGAGTCCTGCGGCCAGCGCTTGCCTCGCGGACAGTGGCTCGCCGCACAGGCACAATTCGGTGAGCGTGCGGCGTGGCACCAAGTGCTGCAGCACGCTCAGGACCTGCGCCGGGAACAAGCCCAGCTTGACCTCCGGCAGGCCGAAGCGGGCGCCTTCGCTAGCTATCGCCAGGTCGCACATCGCCATCAGTCCCATGCCACCCGCCATGCAGGCCCCGTTGACCCGCGCGATCAGCGGCACTGTTGACTGCCTGGCGCAGCGAAACAGGTCGGCCATCCCTTGGTAGGGATCCGCGTAATCGAACGTGAACGATTTGCCGGTCTGCAGATCGGCGCCGGCACAGAATGCCTGTTCGCCCGTTCCCGTAATGACCACAGCGCGGATGTCGGCATCTCGATCGGCGCGCAGGATGCCGTCGCGAAGTCCCTGCAGCACCCCCGGCGTGATGGCATTGCGGCGCTCCGGCCGGTTGATGGTCAGGTAGAGTGCTGCGTCCCGGACCTCGCACAGCAGTTCATCATTCATGGGGCGTTTCTCCTTCGGTTCGTTTCGCTTTTGACCCATCCCTGGAGATGCCTGACGCGAACAGCGTATCGATGGAGGCCTCGTCGTAGCCGGCCTCACGCAGTACCTCACGGCTGTGTTCACCCAGGCCGGGCGCATGGCGGCGGCTTGTCGGTGGGGTGCCATGCCATTCGCTGGGCACCGCCRTCTCCCGGATACGTCCGACGGCTGGGTGGTCCGATTCGCTGAAGAAGCCGATATCCCGCAAATGGGGATCGTCCAGCAGTGACTCGAACGTGTGCATCGGAAAGACCGGAATATCAGCCTCCTTGAGCAGGGTGCGCCATTCCTCGGTGGTGCGCTTGGCCATTTCGTCGCTGACCATCGCATACAGTTCGGTGATGTTGGCGGTGCGGGTGTTCATGTTGGCGAAGCGCGGATCGGTGTCGTACAACTCCGGCTTGCCAATGACCTGGAGGAAGGCCCGCCAATGATGATCGTGATAGATCAGGCAGCAGACATGTCCGTCCTTCGTCTTGTATGGGCGCCGTTCGGGCGAGAGCAGGCGCGGATAACCGAAGCCGCCCTTTGCTGGAACGAAGGTCTCGCCATACAGGTGGTCTCCCATCACATAGGGAACCATGGTCTCGAACATGGGGACATCAACGCGCTGGCCCTTGCCGGTGCTCCCCCGCGAATACAGGGCGGCACAGATCACGCCGAAAGCATAGAGCCCCACCGAGCGATCCGCGATGGTGATTGGCAGATATCGAGGACTGTCGCCGCTGCCCAGCGAAACGGCCAGCGGCAGGCCGGTTGCGGCCTGGATCAGATCATCGAAGGCTGCCTGGGGCGCGTAGCGTCCGCGCTGCGAAAAGCCGAACATGCCGACGTRGACCAGGCGCGGATTGATGGCCGATAGCGTTTCATAGTCCAGCCCCAGCCGCTGCATGGCCTGTGGGCGCACGTTGTAGGCCAGCACGTCAGCATCCCGTACCAGGCAAAGCAGGGCCTCGCGTCCCTCGGGCGCCTTCAGGTCAAGCACGATGCTGCGCTTGTTGCGGTTTAGGCCGAGAAAGAGYGGCCCCAGCTTTTCATCGCCGCAGGGACCTATCCCGCGCGTACTATCTCCGGTTGGAGACTCGACCTTGATCACGTCGGCGCCCAGGTCAGCCAGCATCTGGGTAGCCGAGGGCCCCATGAACACTGACGTGATGTCAACCACTTTCACGCCGGCCAGCGGCCCCGTTGTCTCGTCTTTCTTCATATCCATTTCATCTCGGTGGGTCAATGTATGACGGCTGGCCGCGAGGCCACCGTTCCCTGCCTGGCCGGTGTTGAACAGGCAGCCGAGTACATCGTTCTATAAGTCGACCTATCGAAAAAGCGGAAGGTAGGTCAAGTGCCGCGCGCTGCCTGACGGGGGAGACTTCTAGCCGATGGGCTACTGGGGCCCGCCGTCGAGTTCTGGTATCCGCTTCTTGATTTTCGAGATAGTGTGAATCTTCACCCGTTGCGCCCACGGACCATCGATGGTGCGCAGATTCTTGCCCACGAGATGCGCCAGGCCAAGCTCGTCACTGAGCTGCGAGAGCGACGTCTCGATATCGAGCGAGAGGTTGGTGACAAGAACGTCGCCGCCATGGAAGACGAGGCTGTTCGACCAGAGGAAGCCTTTGGGAGCCCCCTTGCGATCGATGCCGCCGAAGTCGCCGAGCTTGGCAATCACCCGCCCCTGCGTTGGTTCGAGCACGAGAATCTCGTTGGACTGGTTGCACGCGATCCAGAGGTTGTCGTGCTCATCGATCTTCACACCGTCGGGTCCGCCGCCGATCCGGTTGACGAAGACCTCAGGCGTGCCGGGCTCAAGCGTCGAGCCGGTCAGCGGTATCTTGACAACGATGTCGTTCGCCGTATTGGCGACGAACATGGCCGTTTTCTTGTTGTTGAACGCCAAGCCATTGGCGCCGATGGTCGGCGGGATCCGCGTGGGCTTCAGCAGCGCGCTGGTGACCCATGCCGACGCTTCGCCGCCGTCGGGTCCGACCTTCCAGATGATGCCCTGGTGGGCGTCGGTCACGTAGACGTTTCCGGCGGGGTCGAACGTCAACCCGTCGAGGCCGGGGTTCTTGCCGGTGACCGTCATGAACACGGACGAGGCACCTGTACTGGGATCGACGCTCAGGACCTTCGCGCCCAGGTAGTCGACGACGAGCAGCTGACCCGTGCGAGGATGGAAGCCGACGTCAAGCAACATTCGACTCGAGCCCTTGATGCTGACAGTGCGCAGGTGCTTGCCCTGCGGGTCGAACACAAGAAGCGCGCCCTCGCTCGTCCTGGGTTTTTCCACCGCCACCGTGACGACGTAGACGTTGCCTTCGCGGTCCACGGCGATCCCCTCTGGATGCGCCTCCCCCGGAGGCAAAGTGGCGAATGTCTCAACCTTGCCGCGCTCCCAGGCTCTTGCGGCTAGCGGCGTCGCCAGCAACACGAGCAATATCAGCATCGGCAGTATCGGCATCCTCTGGGCTTTGATCATTCTCATGTTGCACTCTCTCAATCTCGCGGATTGATGGATCGTCACTGATTGCTCTGATCGGTGTCGTACACGCTGGTCTATAAGGAGCAGAGGAACGGCACCGCGCAGGCCGACGAGCGGCCTGCCATGGTGTAAGTCGCTCTTTATTCCTTGGTAACGTCGGCACCGTTGCCCCTGACGTAGGGCACCGGTCCGATGCCGCGCGCCGCCGCAAGAGCGTGGATCGCGTATTGGATCGAGAGCGCGTCATTGAGCGAGTGGAACGTGCCGTCCTCGTTGAAGCTCACTTGCGCGCCTTCGATCCAGGCGATGGTGATCGTGTCCTCGGTGTTGTCCTCGGGGGTGTAGAAGGTGTGCACCGAGCCGCCGGGCTCGTACAGGTAGGAGCCCGCCGTCTGCGGCTGGTCGGGGTACTCGCGATACTTCCAGCAGCCCTGGATCGTCCACACCTGCGCCGTACCGGTGTGGTAGTGAATCGGCAGGGAACAACCGGGTTCCACGATGGCCATGAAGACCCACTCTCCGCGCTCCGGGTCCAGGCGCAGCGGCTTGATGTGGATGCCCGGAAAGACATCCTTGATCAGCGGGATCTGCTCGATGTTGACGGTCAGGAGCTTGTCCTGCGGCAGGGCGGGCAGCGGCAGGAGGGCGCCGGTAGACGTGGTGGGCTGCGCGAGAATTCTTGCATTCATGAGTTGTCTCCGTTTGTTAGAGGAGGTGAAACAGTGGACGGAAACCGTCCTTTGGTGAGACAGAAGAGGCCCGCCGGACCKGCGGCAAACTCAGAGCGGCGCCGGCAACGCGCCGGAGGCATAGAAGCGTCCAGCGCAAAGGTGAAGCCTGGCTAACCGCTGCCGGGCCTGCATGTCACTGGATACTCCTAAAGTTCTAATGTTAGAAGTTTAGGCGCTGAGGAAGGTTTTTTCTGCCCCTTGTTTACCCTAGGGACTGAACCAGGGCCTTTGGCC
>NZ_JBFTSF010000310.1:0-6737 GCF_056399905.1 Cupriavidus sp. 01L46 | reverse complement strand
GTGCCCTACCTGGGCATCATCGACGCAGCCGAGCGCCATGGCTGCGACGTGATCTTCATGGCCTCGCACGGCAGGCGTGGCTTGTCGGGCTTGCTGCTGGGCAGCGAAACCCAGAAGGTGCTGACGCACACCGATATCCCGGTGATCGTGTATCGCTGAGCGCGCCCTGGCGCCAAACCCCAAACGACAAAAAGGCTGGCCGCCCGGAACGGGGCAGCCAGCCTTTCTTGCTTGACCGGCCGCCTTTGCGGCAAGGCCGGCCTGGATCAGCTGCTCTTCTTGATGCGGTCTTCGATGTGCTTGGCGCGATCGTCCGAGCCCGGGTGCGACGAGAACATGCTGGACTTGCCGCCATCCAGCTTGGCCAGCTTCTGGAACGCCGTGACCAGGCCACGGGTATTGGCCTTGTTCTTGGTCAGCACATCGAACGAGTAATCGTCGGCGGCGCTTTCCTGCGTTTGCGAGAATTGCGCGTTGATCAGTTGCTCGCCCATTTCGCCCAGCTRCGAGGCCGACAGCGCGGCCACGGTGCCACCGGCGGCGGCCAGCGCGCCGCGCGCCGCCATGGCGGTGTACGCCACTTGCATCTTGTTCTTGGTGTGGCCCAGCGCCACGTGGCCCAGCTCATGCCCCACCACGCCGCGCACTTCGTCGTCGGTCATCATGTCCATCAGGCCGCTGTACACGCGCACGCAGCCGTTGGCCATGGCCCAGGCGTTGACGTCCTTGGTCAGGTAGACCTTGGCGTTGACGTTGGGCAGGCCGCTCGACTGCAGGCCCGCCATGATCTTGGTCAGGCGTTTGTTGTAGGTGCTGCTAGGGGCAGCGATCTTGTTGGCCTTGTCGAGCTCGGCGCAAGACTGGTCGGACATGGTMTTGACATCGCCGTCGCTCAGCGAGGCCGCCTTGAGCAGCGAGGTGCCGGCGCCCATCATGCCGTCGACATTGGTGCCCGCGCAGCCGGCCAAGGCAGCGCAGAGCGCGACGATAGCGGCCAGGGAAAGTTTGTGCTTCATGTTTGTTGCCTTCTTGGGATCGACACCGACCGGGTTGCTCGCCAGTGACTTGAATGGAGATGTGCCGGCGGCTGGCCGGCGACCTGCGGTGTGGCTCTGCTTACACACGGGCAGCATCATATCGCCAAAAAACATCTCAATTTAGCCACAAATGACCGAATTGCCAAAATACACAATTTTTAACATTTTTTCACAGGGCGGCCCCAAAAAGCAAAAAACCGCGCCGTCCCTGAGAGGGAGACGGCGCGGCGCCTAATTGAAGGGCGTGATGGTCGCACGCCCCTCAAGATGACCGGCTATTGGGCCAGTCAGCCATTCCGCTTTTCGATCTCGCGATCTGAAGCTTCAGGCCACTTTCTTATCGAAGAATTGTTCGTCTTCGGTCGAACCCTTGAGGGCGGTCGTGGACGACTGGCCGCCTTCGATGGTCTGGGTCACGGCGTCGAAGTAGCCGGTGCCGACTTCGCGCTGGTGCTTGACGGCGGTAAATCCCTTCTCGGCGGCCTTGAACTCGTTTTCCTGCAGTTCGACGAATGCGCTCATCTGGTTGCGGGCATAGCCGTAGGCCAGGTTGAACATCGAGTAGTTCAGCGAGTGGAAGCCGGCCAGCGTGATGAACTGGAACTTGTAGCCCATGGCGCCCAGTTCCCTCTGGAACTTGGCGATGGTGGCGTCGTCGAGGTTCTTCTTCCAGTTGAACGACGGCGAGCAGTTGTAGGCCAGCATCTTGCCCGGGAACTTGGCGTGCACGGCTTCGGCAAACTTCTTGGCGAATTCCAGGTCAGGCTTGCCGGTTTCGCACCACACCAGGTCGGCCACTTCGGCGTAGGCCAGGGCACGGGAGATCGATTGCTCGATGCCCGGCTTGACGCGGTAGAAGCCTTCCACCGTGCGCTCGCCGGTGCAGAACGGGCGATCGCGCTCATCCACGTCGGAGGTCAGCAGATCGGCGGCTTCAGCATCGGTACGAGCGATCACCAGGGTCGGCACGCCGGACACGTCGGCGGCCAGGCGCGCGGCGGTCAGCTTGGCAACGGCTTCACGCGTCGGCACCAGCACCTTGCCACCCATGTGGCCGCATTTCTTGACCGAAGCCAACTGGTCTTCGAAGTGAACGCCGGCAGCGCCTGCGTCAATCATCGACTTCATCAGTTCGAAGGCATTGAGCACGCCGCCGAAACCGGCTTCGGCGTCAGCCACGATCGGTGCGAAGAAATCGGTATCGCCCTTGCCTTCGCTCCACTGGATCTGGTCGGCGCGCTGGAAGGTGTTGTTGATGCGGCGCACCACTTGCGGCACCGAGTTGGCCGGGTACAGCGACTGGTCGGGGTACATTTCGCCGGCCAGGTTGGCGTCGCCTGCGACTTGCCAGCCCGACAGGTAGATGGCCTTGAGGCCAGCCTTGACCTGTTGCATGGCCTGGTTGCCGGTCAGCGCGCCCAGCGTGTTGACGAACGGCTCGGTGTTCAGCAGGTGCCACAGCTTCTCGGCGCCGCGGCGGGCCAAGGTGTGCTCAATCTGCACGGAGCCGCGCAGGCGCACGACGTCATCGGCGGTGTAGTGACGCGCGACGCCCTTCCAGCGGGGATTGGTATCCCACTCATTTTGCAGGTTCTTTGCTTCGGTTTCGCGGGACATTTCACTCTCCTAGAGTTCAAAGCGGGGATGGCATTGGAAACTTGCGACAGGCTGGGCGGACCGTGGTGCCGACTTGCCGACCGGGGCACTTTCGGGGGTGTTTTGGCGGCGCTGATCTGCTGGCCTCGCCACCCCTGTTTTTTGCCGTTTAGGTCATGTGTCTTATATAAGAGTGTAGGAAAACACCTCGCGTCGCAACAGCTGGGAATGCAGTCCTCGCTTAGTTTTTTTCTCTTTTATAATCAATGCTTTACAATATATTTTTCACCATGTGGCAAGCAATCTTCCATCATGAGAAATGCCCGTTGTGCTGCGCATCACCATTTTTTGCCGCACAAAACAGCTTTCCGCATTATGAAATTTCGGGATTTGACGCCATCCGCACCTGGCGTAATGCCAGCGGCTCCGGACCGCCATCGATATGTCCGGCCAGGTCGCGCACCATCGCCGCCATGCTGGCGGGGTCCGCCAGCGGCAGCCAGTGCCGCGCGCTGACCTCCCGGCGCCACCAGCGCTCCACCCAGCGCGACAGATCCTCGGACAGCGCCGGCCTGACATAGCGATCCAGCAGTGGCACGATCACCTGCACCGGCGCGTGCGCATGACGCTCGCCCGGTGAAAGCAGGCGCGGCAGCATATTGGCGCGATACAGCGCCAGCCCGTGACGGCCGTCCTCCGCCTGGGTGGGATTGGGATCCGCCTCGATGCCCTCGGTCCGCCTCAGGTAAAGCGGCCAGGCGCGGCCCATCCAGAGCCGCCAGCTTAGCTCGGGCAGCCACGGCAGATGGAAGATATAGATGTACCAGGACGAGGCCATCTGCCGCAGCGAGCGCGAGAGCGCCGTGAACGACAGACGCCGGTTTCCTCGCATCCAGTGGCCGACATGGTCCAGGCAAGGCCCGGAGCACGACGTGAACGAAGCGATGCGGCCGCGCAGGCGTGGCTCGGTGACAAACTCCCAGCATTGGATCGAGCCCCAGTCATGGCCGACCAGGTGGACGGGCGCATCGGGAGAAACGGCGTCGATCACCGCGCTGAAGTCGTCCGCCAGGCGCGCCAGACGATAGGCCGCCACGCCCTTGGGCGCCGAAGAGCCGCCGGCGCCGCGCACATCGTAGGCCACTACGTAATAGTCATTGGCCAGCAGAGGCGCCACGCCATGCCAGACCGCGCTGTTGTCCGGATAGCCGTGCACCAGCACCATGGCCGGGCGCGCGGGATCGCCCCAGGTCTTGACGGCAAGCCGCACGCCGCCGGACTGGACGAATCGCTGGTTGGGAAGGGAATGGGGAGTGTGCATGCTTGACCATGACATCGGACGATGGAATGGTTGCCGATGCTACGCCAAGACTGGCCGCGCGGCGAGCGCGCGGCGTAGCGTTTCAAACGCAAGCCGGCTAACGGGCGCGCCGGTAGGCCACCCAGTCGCCGGATGCAATGCGCGGCAGGCCCGCGACCGCCTCCTCGCCCACCGGGTAAAGCAGGCAGCTGACGGCTTGATCGCCAACCGCCACCACGCGCTCCTCGCGCACGAACAACGAGGCCTGGCCCGGATAGACCTCCTCGATCTCGTCGAGCACCGGCACCAGTGCGGCATCGACCTCGTACAAGTCGCCGGCCACGCCGGGCGCGGCGGCGTCCAGCACCAGCCCGGGATACGTGCCGAAGTCATAGAGCCGCCCCGCCACGGTCGCGCTACCGATCAGGCGCGGCGCGGCAATGCCGTGCCTGCGCGCGGCCGCGTTGAGGTCGTTGACTTCGCCCGCGCGCAGCGTGCCATAGACAAAGACCACCGGCATGCTCAGCCCTCCAGCCTGGTGTCCGCCACCAGCACGCCATCGGCGTCAACATAGATCCAGTTGCCGGGCCGCACCACGGCGCCGGGCATTTGCACCGTGACCTCGCGCTCGCCCACATTGCGCCTTTGGCTCTTTTGCGGATGCAGGGCCAGGGCGCGCACGCCGATATCGCACACCGCAAGCTCCCCGCTGTCACGCACGCAGCCATTGACGAGGATGCCGGCCCAGCCGTTCTTCTCGGCCAGCACGCCAAGGTTGCCGCCCACCAGCGCGCAGCGCAGCGAGCCGCCGCCATCGACCACCAGCACGCGGCCGTTGCCCGGCGATTCGACCGCCTCGCGCACCAGCGAGTTGTCCTCGAACACCTTGAGCGTGGCCGCTGGGCCAGAGAAAGCGGCGCGCTTGCCGAAATGCTGGAATACCGGCGACAGCACGCGCAGCGAGCCGTCGGCCAGGCGAGCCTCATTGGCGTCGCACAGGTCAGTGGTAGCAAAGCTCATGAAGGGCTCCCGAATCAGAAAGGTGGAAAGCGGTAAGTGGATGAGTTGCTGGTGCCTGCGTCAGCCTTTGTCAGCCGGCGGCCGCCCGCTTGCCCGCCACCTCGCGGCGGGAGCGGTTGCCATTGCCAACCGTAACGGCGGTGAAGATCGCCAGCATCTGGAAGGCGCCGATCATGAAGAACACCCAGCTCGGCCAGTGCGCATCCATCAGCATGCCGAAGAACAGCGGCCCGCTGGCCAGGCCGATATCCAGGCCCGAATAGACCACGCCATAAACCCGGCCCGTGGCGCCGGCAGGCGCTGCCGCACGCACCAGCAGATCGCGCGAAGGCCCGGCCGTGCCCGCGCCGAAGCCGATCACGCCCATCAGCACCGGCACCATCACGGCCGGCAGCACGCCCAGCCCCACCACGATCGCGACCAAGCCCGACAACGTGAAGCTCATTGCGATCAGGCGGTCGTGGTTGCTGGTGCGTCCCGCGGCAAAGCCACCCACGATCATGCCGCCCGCGCTGCACAACATATAGACGGTGTACGACGCCGTGGCGAGGGTCAGCGGCATGCCGTAGAGCTGGGTCAGCGCGGTCGGCGCGAAGCTCTGGATGCCGGAGAACGAAAAGGTGGTGACGAGGAAGAAGGYCCAGCAGATCCACACTTGCGGCAGCTTCAGGAACGCGAGCATGCTGCCGCCTGCCTTGGCCGCCGCGGTGGCCGCCCTGGGCGCCGCACCAGCGGCGGCGCGGGGATCCAGCACATGCCGGAAGGCCAGCAGCACGGCCAGCACGCCAAAGGCCACCGCCGAGGCGCTGGCAAGCGCGGTGCGCCAGCTGCCGAGCTCGGCAATGGTCACCAGGAAGATCGGCGCCGCGGCCCAGCCGAGGTTGCCCGAGATGCCATGCACCGAGAACGCATGCCCCAGCCGCGGCTGGGAAACATGCTTGTTGAGCAAGGTGAAATCGGCGGGATGGAACACGCCGTTGCCGATCCCGGCCACGCCCGCGCCAAGCAGCAGCATCGCGTAGCTCGGGCTGATCGACAGCAGCAAGGCCGCCGCGCCCAGCAGCCCGAGGCCGCCGAACAGCACCGGCGTCGCGCCAAAGCGGTCCACCACGAAGCCCGACGCGGTCTGCACCACGGCCGACACGG
The DNA here is from genome assembly GCF_056399905.1 of Cupriavidus sp. 01L46. NCBI lineage: Bacteria > Pseudomonadati > Pseudomonadota > Betaproteobacteria > Burkholderiales > Burkholderiaceae > Cupriavidus > Cupriavidus sp. 01L46. The sequence goes on along the minus strand of NZ_JBFTSF010000310.1, from coordinate 638 downwards.
CAAAGAACACCGTCATCAGCAAGCCCAGCTCGGCATAGCTCAGGCCGAACTCGGCCTTGATCCACGGGAACAGGGGCGCCAGCAGGAGGTGAAAGAAGTGGGAAACGCCGTGGGCCAGGCCGACCAGGCCGATGACCTGGGCGTCGTGGCGCAGCGGATTGCGAACGGGATCGAGGGTGGCGGCAGTCATCGGGCGGCTATCTGGCTGGGCTTGGCATGGCGCGTTGGCCATGCTGCCAGGCTCAAGAGGCGCGCTGCAAATACCGCATCATAGAGTAAAACCACCCGTGGCAGGGGTGCCCTGCGCGTTACATCTGTTTAAACAGATAGGCGTACTGACGCGCCACCGGCAAGGTTTCAGAGCGATTGCGCAGCTTGAGCGCGAGCCGCCCCAGCGACTGGTTCACGGCACTGGCCACGCAGTCGATATTGACCACCGTGCCGCGATGGATCTGCCAGAAGCGCTCGGGGTCGAGCTGCTGCGACAGCTCGCGCAGGCTGGTGCGGATCAACGCCTCGCCGCTGGCGGACACCACGTTGACGTACTTGTCCGTCGCCTCCAGGTAGATCACCTCATCCACCGGAATGATGCGGATCTCCTGGCCGACCAGCGCCTTGATAAAGCGCAGGTAGCCATG
>NZ_JBFTSF010000309.1:0-6751 GCF_056399905.1 Cupriavidus sp. 01L46 | reverse complement strand
GGGATGGTGTTTGCATGCGCGCAAGGATAACCGAGCCGCAGGCAGAAATCACGGCCAGGCAGCCGACGCAAGAAAACCAAGAAGACCAAGAAGACCCAAAAAACCAAAAAATCCAGGAAAACCAAGATCAAACCGACGATGCACAGGAATCTGCACGAAGCAAACCGGTGCCTTGCTCAGGCCGGTGTTCGCCAGGCCATCGGCATGGCGCGTGCTGGAGATTGTCATCGGCATCACCATGTGGGTGATGGCCGCCAAGCTGCTGTCTGCCTGATTTTCTGAATACCCGACGACCATGCCAAGCAACATAGAAATCAAGGCGCGTATCGCCAGCGTGGACGCGCTGTTGCCACGGGTCGCGCCGCTGGCCGACCATGGCCCGGAGCTGATCCTGCAGGACGACACCTTCTTTGCCTGCCCCAACGGGCGGCTCAAGTTACGTGTCTTTCCGTCCGGCGAAGGCCAGTTGATCTTCTACGCGCGCGCCGACCAGGCCGGGCCCAAGGAGAGCCACTACATCCTCTCGCCCACGGCCGAGCCCGATTCCCTGCGCGCCGCACTGGCGGCGGCGTGGGGCGAGAGCGGGCGCGTGCGCAAGGCGCGCACCTTGTTCCTGGTGGGCCGCACGCGCGTGCATCTGGACCGCGTGGAGGGGCTGGGGGATTTCCTGGAGCTGGAGGTGGTGCTGGCCGAGGGCGAGCCGGGCCAGGCCGGCATTGCCGAGGCGCATGCGTTGCTGGGCAAGCTGGGCATAACGCGAGGGCAATTAATTGAAACCGCTTACGTTGACCTGCTGCGCTCGGCCGGGGCTTGAGTTGGCCTCATTGAACGGGCCTCACCGAACGGGCCTCACTGAGCCGGCCCCACAGAGCCGGCCTCAGACCGCACGCGCCGAGACGGGCGCGTACACCTGTGGATGCCCCTTCACGGGCGCGGCGCCAAAGATGCGGCCTTCGCGCACTTCCAGCACGTGGTCGCCGAGGGCTTCCACGTCGTCGGGGTCGTGCGAGATCACCAGCATGGGCACTTCCAGGCTGGCTTGCAGCGCGCGCAGCTCGGCGCGCATGCGCACGCGCAGCGCCGGGTCCAGCGCGGAGAACGGCTCGTCCAGCAGCACAATGTCGGGCCGCGCCGCTAGCGCGCGCGCCAGCGCGGCGCGTTGCTTCTGGCCGCCGGAGATCTCGCCGGGATAGTTGCTGGTGATCGCGCCAAGGCCAAACGCATCGATCCAGCGTTGCGCTTCCGGGTGGTGCGTGTTGCGGCTCGGGTTGCGCCAGCCCCGCTTCAGCCCGAAGGCGATGTTCTGCGCGACCGTCAAATGCGGGAACAGGGCGTAGTCCTGGAACAGATAGGCCACGCGCCGCTCCTGCGGGCGCACATTGACGTGAGTCTCGCTGTCGAACAGGGTGCGGCCGTTGAGCACGATGCGGCCGCTGTCCGGCGTGAGCAATCCGGCGATGGCGCGCAGCGTCAGGCTTTTGCCCGCGCCGGAGGGGCCAAACAGTGCAATGCGCTTGCTTTCCGAATCGAAGGCGATATCCAGCCCGAAATGGCGGTCGGCGGAGCCGAGCTGCTTGCGTACGGTGACTTGCATGGTCATGGCGGCCTACCGGTACATTTTGCGGGTGGGCGGCATCAGCCGCCCGGCGGCCACCAGCAGCACCACGCAGGTGAGGGAGGTGACCAGCACCAGCAGGTTGGCGGTGTTGTCGTCGCCGGCCTGCACGGCTTCGTAGATGGCGACCGACAGCGTTTGCGTGCGCCCGGGCAGGTTGCCCGCCACCATCAGCGTGGCGCCGAACTCGCCCAGCGCGCGGGCAAAGGCCAGCAGCACGCCGGCGATGATGCCGCGTGACGCCAGCGGCAGCGTCACGCGAAAGAAGATGCCGGCCTCGGACGTGCCGAGCACGCGCGCGGCGTCCTCAAGCTGCGAGTCCACGCCTTCGAAGGCGGCGCGGGCCGACTTCAGCACCAGCGGGAAGGCCACGATGGTGGAGGCCAGCACCGCGCCTTGCCAGGTAAAGACCAGTTCGATGCCAAGCCGGCCGAGCCACTCGCCGAACACGCCGCGGCGCCCGACCAGCACCAGCAGGTAGTAGCCGAGCACGGTGGGCGGCAGCACCAGCGGCAGCGTGAGCAGGGCGTCGACCACGTCGCGCGCGGCCGATTGCCAGCGCGACAGTGCAAAGGCCGCGCCCACGCCCAGCACGGCATTGAGCACGGTGGCCCAGCCCGCGACTTTGAGCGACAGCGACAGCGGGACCCAGACAGCTTCCAGGGAGGTCATCAGCATAAACGCCTGCCGGCGGGGAGCCAGGCAGGCGGCAAGGTAGGTGGATTCAGGTTGGCGGCGCGCCCGGGCGCCGGGGCTGCGGGCAAGGACCAGCGATTATGGCTTGCGGCTTGCGGCTTACGGTTTGAGAAAACCATACTTGGCCAGCACCGCTTGGCCTTCTGGCGACGTCACATAGCCGAGGAATGCCGCGGCTTGCTCGGGCTGCCTGGAGTGCGAGGTGATGGCAATCGGATACGTGACCGGCTGGCGCGTCGGCACCCGCAGCGCTACCTTGACCTTGTCCGGCATGATCGCCGCATCGGTGGCGAACACGAAGCCGGCATCGACTTCGCCACGCGCCACGTAATCCAGGCTCTGGCGCACGTTTTGCGCCATCACGCCCTTGGCCGAGACCGCATCCCATACGCCCGCCGCTTCCAGCGCGCCCTTGGTATAGCGGCCCACCGGCACCGACGCCGGGTTGCCGAAGGCCACGCGCTTGAACTCGGGGCGGGCCAGGTCCTGCAGCTTGCCCGCTTCCAGCTTGCTGTCAGCCGGCAGGATCAGCGCGAGCTGGTTGGCGGCGAAATCGCGGCGCGACGCCGGCTGCACCACGCGCTCGGTCACGGCCTTGTTCATGGCGTCCTGGTCGGCCGAGGCAAACACATCGGCCGGCGCGCCATTGACGATCTGCTGCATCAGCACATCGGAGGCACCGAAGTTAAGGATCACCTTGGTCTGGGGGTGCGCGCGTTCGTAGGATTCGGCGAGCGACTTGAAGGCATTGGTCAGGCTGGCCGCGGCGGAGACCACCAGGTCTGCGCCGAAGGCGGCCGGGGCGGACAGCGCCAGGGTGGCGGACAGCACTAGGCTGGCCGCCAGCGAGGAGGCGCGTCGGGCGCCGCGCGGCTGGCGGGACTGGGCAGGCAACGGAGCGGAAATCGGGAGCATGGGCATGGCGGGGGTRGCCGGAAGCGGGTTGGATAGCAGGTGCGAGCCAGGCCGGAATATGCCCGCCAGATGTGCCCGCCAAATGCGCAATATATGACGGTATATAACGCGGCGTCAATGGCACATTGGGTCAGGACAGGGCATATCGGCGGGCCGTCCGGGTGCGCCTGCTGCCAGTGGCCCGTCGTCACAGTGGTGTAACGCGAGCGTCACTCTGCTGCCATTTGCGCTCGGGACAATGTCCGGCTYCAGGCACAACAATAAAGAAGGGAGCCACAAATGCACCGCAGTCCGACCGACGTTCTACCCGCGCGCGCCGCGCCCGCTTCGTCCCCCATCCTTGCGGTGCCCACCGCGGCCGCGCTGGGTGCCGCTATCGTGGCCACCGCGCTGCTGGCCGCCTGCGGCTCCGATGACAGCCCCGCCAGCCCCGGCACGGGCACGGGTGTCACGCCGCAGGCCGATAGCGTCTCGGCCGGTACCAAGGCCACGCTGGCCTTGCTGGAAACCACCGACCTGCACACCAATGTGCGCAGCTACGATTACTTCAAGCTGGCCGAGGACAAATCCTTCGGCTTCGAGCGCGTGGCAACCCTGATCAAGCAGGCGCGCGCCGAATTTCCCAACACRCTGCTGCTGGACAACGGCGACACCATCCAGGGCACGGCGCTGGCCGACTACCAGGCCCAGGTCAACCCGCTCAAGTGCGGCGAGACCCTGGCCATGTACAAGGTGATGAACGCGGCCAAGTTCGACGGTGGCGGCATCGGCAACCACKAGTTCAATTACGGCCTGGGCTATCTGAACCAGGTCACGGGCAACCGCTTCAACGTGGATGGCCTGCCCGACCCGACCGTGCAGACGCCGTGCGCCGGGCCGGCCTTCCCGCAGGTGCTGGCCAACGTGTACAGCGTGCGCACGCGCGCGCCGCTGTTCCAGCCGTACACCATCATCACCCGCCAGATCACCGCCACGGGGCCCGACGGCAAGGTCGTCACGGTGCCGGTCAAGGTCGGCATCATCGGATTCACCCCGCCCGCGATCATGAGCTGGGACAAGCGCTGGCTCGACGGCAAGGTCTACACCGAGGGCGTGAAGGAAACCGCCGAGAAGTTCGTGCCGGAGATGCGCGCCAAGGGCGCCGACCTGGTGGTGGTGATCTCGCACGGCGGGCTCGATGCCTCCGCCTACTCGCCCACCATGGAGAACGGCAGCTGGCACCTGTCCAAGGTGGCCGGCGTGGACGCCATGCTGATCGGCCACTCGCACCAGGTCTTCCCCGATGCCACCAGCACGGTAGCGCAGTTCAACCTGCCAGGCGTGGACAAGGTGCGCGGCACGGTCAACGGCGTGCCTACCGTGATGGCCGACTACTGGGGCCGCCGCCTCGGCGTGATCAAGCTGCAGCTCGCGCATGATGGCAACCGCTGGGTGGTCGACAAGAGCGCTACCACGGTGCAGGCGCGCTCGATCCAGAATGCCGACAAGAGCTATGTGGCGGCCGATGCCAGCGTGGCGGCCGCGGTCGATGCGGAGCACCAGGCCACCATCGCCTACGTGAAGACCCCGATCGGCACTACCGACTACCGCATGAGCACGTACTTCGCCGATGTGGGCGATCCCGGCGCGATCCAGATCGTCAACCAGGCGCAGGCGGCCTACGTGAAGGACTACATCGCCGCCAACCTGCCGGCCCTGGCCGCGCTGCCGGTGCTGTCCGTCTCGGCGCCGTTCAAGAGCGGCTTTGGCGGCGGCAACGACTACACCGATGTGCAGTCCGGCAACCTCGCCATCAACAATGCGGCCGATCTCTACCTCTACCCCAACACCATCTACGCGGTGAAGGTGAGCGGCAGCGACGTCAAGGCCTGGCTGGAGACCGCCGCCAAGCGCTTCAACCTGATCGACCCGGCCAAGACCGCCGACCAGCCGCTCATCAGCAGCTTCCCTGGCTACAACTTCGACATGTTCACCTCGCCCGACCTGCAGTACGAGATCGACGTGACGCAGCCGGAGGGCAGCCGCATCAAGAACCTCGCATACAAGGGCGTGCCGCTCGACGCCAGCCAGCAGTTCATCGTGGCCACCAACAACTACCGCGCCAGCGGCGGCGGTAATTTCCCCGGCCTGGACGGCAGCAAGACGGTCTATGCGTCGCCGGATGCCAGCCGCGATGTGCTGATMGCCTACATCAAGAAGGCCGGCGCCATCACGCGCGCCACCAACGGCGGCGCGCGCAGCTGGCGCTTCACCAAGGTGGCCACGGCCGGCAAGGTGGTGTTTGCTTCTGCGCCAGGCCAGCTGGCGCAGGCACAGGCCGCCGGCCTCGCCAATATCGCGCTGGAGCAGGCGAGCTACGACACCACCAAGAACCTGTCGCTGTACAGCGTCGACCTCAACCAGTAAGGCGGCAATGACCACGGCACTGACCACGGCAATGAGCACGGCAACGAATACGCCAATGAAGGGAACGACGGCACCGGCATGCAGTGCGCCTGTGCGCCGCCAGGCCCGTCAGCGCCGCCTGCATCCGGTCATCGCTGCCGCGCTGGTGGCGGTCGCGGTGGCGGCAGGCTGCGTAGGCGGGGCATCGGCATGGCGCGAGCATGCCAGCGCGCGCCACGCGCAGCTTGCCCAGTGGCAGACGCTGGCCGGCTCGGCCGGCGACGAAGAGGCGCTCGCGGCGCTGCGCCAGGCGGCGCGGGCGGGGGAGGGCGCGGCCCAGGCCGCGCTTGGTGAGGCGTTATGGGCAAGCGGGGATGCGGCGGCGCATGCCGAAGGCCGGGACTGGCTGAAGCAGGCCGCCGGCGCGGGCGATGCACGCGCGCATTTCGTGCTGGGCAAGGCGGCTTTCCTCGGCGATGCGCAGCGCGCGCCCGACGCGGCGGCGGCCTGGCACCACTTCGAGCTGGCCGCCGCCGCTGGCAATACCGGGGCTGCGTACTACCTCGGCTTGCTGCACCGTGGCGGCTATGGGCGCGCACCGGACCCGGCCGCGGCCGCGCGCTGGTTCGAGCTGGCCGCCGATGCCGGCGTGCCCCAGGCGATGTTCATGCTGGCCAACGCCTATCGCGAAGCGGCGGGCGTGCCGCGCGACGAGGCCCGCGCGGTGGCGTGGTACGAGGCCGCGGCCGAGCGCGAGCATCCGGAATCGATCCAGGCGCTGGCGATGGCCTATCGGTATGGCGAGCTAGGGTTGAAGCGGGATGAGGGGAGCTTTCGGGCGCATCTGGCGGAGACAGCGCATGCGCTGAAGCATCCGGCTTTGAGTCCTTGAATCTTTGAGTCCTTGAGTCGGGGCGGACGGGGTGTTGGGGGGTGCATGCGTGCGTGTAGCCCGCTAACGCGGGGGTGCCTCTTATGGGTGGGGTTTTACTGCTTCTAGCTGCTGGCGCGGCTGTACGGGGTTGGCCGTTTTGGAACGTGTGAGATGTCACTTTTCTTTACTCGTAAAGAAAAGATGGTATGAACGCGCCCCGTCCCCGCAGTGGAGCGCGAGGTGGCGAGACGGTAGTGTGGGTCAGG
>NZ_JBFTSF010000308.1:0-6787 GCF_056399905.1 Cupriavidus sp. 01L46 | reverse complement strand
GTATATGCCGTCGCGTGCAATGGCTTCGATGGTCGTTATCCCATCGACTGCCGTGTCTGGATGAAAGTTCAGCGTAACGCTCGTCAATTCACGCAGCGGCAGACCAACCGATCGTTCCCGGATATGCTGCACAACTTGTTTGATAGAAGTGTCTGTCATGAGTCGAAACTGAACCTGAACATTTGCAGGAAGCGACCCTACGGCTGCCCCGACTTGTTAGTCAGTCATTCGGCTATTGCTGCCTTGGGTACAGCCTTTGTTTGTGCATTCTAAAACAGACACTCTAAACGTAAGGTGTGGACGTCCGAATTGAGTCGGGAAGCGACGACCGGCTGCCCGATGACCGAGATCCCTTCCCGGCCAATTTCGCTCGGTCAGCCCATGATTAATCAATGACTGATCCGCACCGATACGCGGACACCTGAGGTCGTGAATTCCGTGAAGCCGATTGCGGCGGCCAGGCATGCACGACGGACGGGCAGGCGAGAGCTCCTGCCCCGAGCGGCGGACTGACGTACGCCACCGCCGACGGCAAAGGCAGCCGGTTTGCCCCGTCCCAGTCATCAGTGCGCTGGGAACCATCATGAAGCAGGCTTGCTGCCGCCCCTGGCGGGATCGACCCGTGTCTTCACTTGGTCGCTATGGAATCCTCTGGCCATTCTCATACGCACCGACCGAGATTGTCGCACCATCGCCAGCTTGTCGGCCAGGGACTGCGGTTTCAAGAGTTCTCCTCCCGAGGCCTTCTCCAAGGCTGTGTTGACTTGCGTTTCTGCGGTCATGACTGCACTCGATTTCGTGATGTAGGGCGGCTTCCGGTAGCTTGCGTCCTCTTCCAGGCAGCGTATCGGTCAGGCATGCAAACCGCACATGGCCGGAAGCAGGCGGCGATAGCGATCGACTCGTCGAGAAAGAAGACTCGCTGTTTGATATAGCCCCCGCGGGCGATGGACTGCAGGGCCGCTCGACAATCCAATCTGCCGTAGATCCGCCCGCCTCGATGGCCACCGAGTGTGMCTGGCACCGAACTCTCATAGGGCTTGCCGTCCCGTCCGATCAGCGTCCAGGTTCTGGATTCGGTCATGGTCCGATCCACCATCCAGGCTCACACAACATGATGGAACGTGAGTTCCACGCCGATGCGTTCACCCTGCCGGACGCGACTGATCGCGTGCTTGAGGTTGACCCGATAGTCGCCACGCGTGCCTTTGAACGGGCGCTGAGCTGTCGTGATAATGGCCACATCGCCAAGTTTGAGCGGAACGACCAGTGGCCGTGATTGCATGCGTGGGCGCTGCTCCGTCATGACAAACTCGCCTCCGAGGAAGTCGTCGCCCGGTGTCGTAAGCAAGGCAACCACTTGCATCGGGAATACGTGCTCTGCATCGCTGCGTTGGTGTAACGCGACGTAGTCTCCGGCACTCAGCCGGCTCAAGTAAGACTGGCCGCGCTTCTGTCCCGCCGCGCTGCATTGCTGGAGGAACGCCGCCAATTCCTCTGGATAGCGGTAAGTTATGTCCAGTCGCTCGTTCCACGCGTTGGCAATTGCCGCGAGCTTGGGATAAAACGCTTCGCACAGCGACTGCCACGGGTCTGGTAAGTTCTGATCGAAATAGAACAGATCACCTTGCCCGAGTTCGGTGGTCGCCAATGGCATTCGGCGAGTCTTTCCGTCGAGATCGGTCCGCCGCGCCAGCTCGCGCGCCCGATCGGCTGCAAGCAGTCCCGGAATCACGGCGTAGCCGTCTGCCTCCAGGTGGCCATATATGGCAAACCAATCCAGTTGATCGAGCGCATCGGAGAATTGCGTCATGGCAGCATCTTTTCAGGTTTGAGCTTCGCGTTGGAGCAATTCGCGCTTCCGATCCACGCCCCAGCGGTAGCCGGCGATATCGCCATCGCGCCGCACGACGCGGTGGCATGGAATGGCCACGGCAATGTGGTTCGCAGCACAGGCCTGCGCTACGGCACGCACGGCCTTGGGAGCGCCGATGCGCTCGGCGATCTCCGCGTAGCTCACGGTCGTGCCCGGCGGAATCTCGCGCAGAACCCGCCAGACGCGCTCCTGGAAGGCCGTGCCCTGTACGTCCAACGGTAAGTGCAGACCGATAGCCGGTGCCTCGATGAATCCAACAACCTGGGCGATCAATTGCTCGAACTCAGCATCGCCGCCGATCAGCCTAGCCTTGCGGAACTGGTCCTGCAGGTCACGCACCAGCGCATCCGGGTCATCGCCCAACAGAATGGCGCAAATGCCGCGCTGGCTCTGCGCGACCAGAATGGCACCTAGCGAGCACTGTCCCACCGCGAATCGAATGACCGCCCCGGTGCCGCCTGCCAGGTAGTCTCGCGCCCGCATGCCCAGCAGATGGTCGGAGGCTTCGTAGAATCGGCTATTGGAGTTGAAGCCGGCGCCATAAATCGCGTTGGTGACCGAAGCGTTGGGTGTGCTCAATTCCTCCCTCAACTTGCGGRCACGATAGGCCGAACTGTAGGCCTTGGGGGTGAGGCCCGTTTCGGCCTTGAACAGACGGTKGAAGTGGAACGGGCTCATGCCGATTTCGGCTGCCAGGTCGTCGAGCTGGGGCGGTGTCTCAGACGCCTCGATCAGGCGGCAGGCATGCTCCACCAGCGCGGCGCGCTCGGCTGCCGCGCTGGTCTGGTCGCCACGTGCGCGGCGGCTGGGGCGGTAGCCCGCCGCTTCGGCAGCTTTTGCCGAGTCGAAGAACTCCACGTTTTCACGCTTGGGTAAGCGTGCCGTAGAGCTAGGCTGACAGTACACACCCGTGGTGCGCACGGCATAGACGAAGTGCCCATCGGCCGCGACATCCCGTGCCTGCACAGCCTCCCAACGGGTATCCTCGGTTTCGTAAACATGGGTCGTATTCATGGCGACAGTCCTGGAATCGTCAATCACAGAGACAGGATAGGCAGGAATTCATTCGCAAGAACTCCGATTCTTGCGAATGAATTTCATCATTTGGGCGGCAGTCGCCACAAGTACCAGGCCGCGATAGTCCGCCAGGGACTCCAGGCCCCGCCGATCTCGCGCATCTGCCGAGGTGTCGGCGCCTGCTCGAAGCCCTTCAGGCGCCGGTAGCCCTCGCGCACGCCGAAGTCGTCCGCAGGCAGGATGTCTGAGCGCTCCAATGAGTAGATCAGGAACATTTCGACGGTCCAGCGCCCCACGCCACGCAGGCAGACCAAGCGCTCGATCAGCGCGGCGTCAGGAAGGCGCCGAGCTTCATCGAGACTGGGCACGATTCCGTCCACCGCAGCCTGCGCGATGCCACGTAGGGTGGCCAGCTTGGTGGCCGAGAAGCCGCACGCACGCTGTGACTCGGGATCGGTCGACAGGAGTTGTGCCGGCGATGGGAAGGAGGCTGCCGGATAGAGCGCCAGCAGTCGCGCAAGAATYGCATCGCCGGCCTTGGCGTGCAACTGCTGGTAGGCGATGGCGCGCACCAAGGCTTCGTAGGGCTCGCGCCCAGGTTTGGCCTCATGTCGGCATGGGCCAACAATGGCGATATGGCGTGCCCAATCTGCATCCAGGCCGGACAAGTACTGAGAGGCCTGTTCGTACGCGCGCGCAGACAAGTCCGCTGCAATGGTATCGGCCAAGATCAGATCCCCGGCAGCATGGCAGTCTGTGGTTCGGGACGCTCTGGCGCGATTGCCCTCTCGTGTTCCAGTAGCCAGCGTTTACGGGGCACCCCCCATGCGTAACCCTTGAGGTCGCCATTGCTGGCGATGACCCGATGACACGGTACGATGATGGCGATCGGATTGGCGCCATTGGCTGCACCGATATCGATGGCCGCGCGCGGATCGTCGAAGCCCAGATCCTTCGCCAGCTTGCCGTAGGTCGTGGTCTTGCCGGCCGGAATGCGGCGCAGCGCGGCCCAGACCCGGCGCTGAAGCTGAGAACCAGCGGTCTCAGTCCGCAGGGCATCCAGCGCGCCTGATTCACCCGAAAAATAGCGGGCCAAGGCTTCTGCGATCTCGGAAGGGGCCGGAACTTCAACCAGCTCGACACTGCCATAGTGGTCGCGCAAGCTGCGATGCTGGCGCGCCTTGTGGTCGGCAAAATCGAGCCCGCGTACGATCTGCCGCGCATCGGTGACGAGCAGTAGGCCGCCCAGCGGCGACTCCAGATAGCTCAGGAACATTCGCATGATGCACTCCTTGTTGAATGAATCGGTGGCTCACTTGGGGTGGCCGATCTGCTCATCTCAGGCGGGTAACGCCCCAATCGCCAAACAAGTAGGCCTCGCCGCTTTCCATGTGCAGCTCGATAGCGCCGGTATCGCCGGTATCGCCGACCCGCCATTGCGCTGTACCAACGTCCACCAACGACTGGCAATAGGCCTCAATCTGGCGGCGCGCATCGGCCTGTTCGTTCGTCGGTTCTATGAATATCGAGTGCATGGGGGCGCCTTGGCGGCTGCAGCTACTCTAGTTGTGTCATCGCGGGAAAAAACTCCGACTCTTGCTCTTGAATTCCGATGCTCATCCCGCAGTTCGTCAGCGCAACCGACACGGCGAAGCCTTCAGGCGTCACCATGTGCCGAAATGGCGACATGGCCGCGATGTCAGAAATGGCGGGTATCAACTCGCTCGCATACGGCAGCGCGAATCCGCGCAGCACAAAATCGCCTGAACCCAGGCGCAGGCGTTTGCCACTTGCCTCGAAGCGCTCAAACGACTCCATGTTCACCTTGAATCGTGGAAGATAAGCCCCACCGTATGCCGCTTGCCGCTGCGGATGCGGCTGACGCCATGCCGCATCGCCACTTTCTTGATGCCGCGCAACCCCGTCGCTGGCCGCTGATTGACGGTGAATACCACCGCATCGCCCTGGCGCAGCGCGACGACATCGGCGCGTTGCCTTTTGGCCGAAAACTCCGTCATGACGAACTCGCCACCGGCGAAGTCCCTGCCAGGTTCCGACAAGAGAATTGCCACCTGCAACGGGAAAACGTGCTCGCCGTAGAGATCCTGATGCAGGCAGTTGTAGTCACCTTCGCCATACTGGAGGATTAGCGGCGTCGGCCGCGTCTGCCCGGACTGGTGACATCGGTCGAGGAATACATCCAGCTCATCCGGGTATTGCGTGTCGATTCCCAACTGCCGGTTCCAGCGGTTGGCGATCGGCACGAGTTGGGGATACAGTGCATGCCGCAGCCAATTGAGCAGCGGTGGCAACGGGTATGTGAAGTACTTGTATTCACCCCGCCCGAATCCGTGGCGAGCCATGACGATCCGAGCGCGAAAGCCTTCCTCCCTCGAGTACAGTGCCGCGAGCTCATCGCATTGCTCCGCAGCCAGCAGGCCAGGCAGGACGGCATTTCCATGGGCATCAAGCGAACGCTCCATGTCCATCCAGTCGCAAGTCAAGCTCTCCATGGGGCTATAGCGCTCCGCAATGGCCCTCATTGCGCGCGGAAGAGGGCGCAGATGCCCCGCTGGCTTCGTCCAACGAGAACCATACCCGGCAAAGTCTGGCCGACGGCGAATCGAATAGGGCCCTCTACCCGGGTTCTCGGGGCACGGAAGTTGTACTTGAACGTGGGAAAGGAACGAACTCTCATGGCAAATCGCTCGCGTCGGCTTTAGGGTGTCGTAAGTGTAGGCATTCACGCCCCCTGAGAAACTCCGATCTTTGCGGTTGAATTCTTTGGCGGCGCGACTTACCAGCCGGGGTATCTGGCGATGACAGGAATCCGCAGCCTCATCCTATCCGGCGCGCCCGGTTTCCTGCTCAGGCATTCTGAAATCACGCAACGTGGATCTGAGGTGCGCAATGAAGAAGCGTGGCGCGCCGCCATAGCGGCGTCGCGCCACTTCTCCTGATTGCTGGAGATCAGCCGCCGCCATGAATGGTGGCCTCCTTGATCAGGCCGAGCTGGGTCAGCGCAGCCACACCGTCGTCCAGGCCCAGTTCTTCCACGATCCTGCCGTCGATCACCCTCAGCACGGTAGTGCCGGTGAAGTGCATCTTGCGGCCAGATGCGGCAGGCAAACCGCCAATCAGGAAGTCATCAAATGCCGGGCCCGTGTGGATGCCGCCACCTTCCCACTGGCCGACGACATAGTCGCCTTCGGCGATCAGCTCAGCCGTGCCCCAGAAGTTGAGATCGGGGAACGCGGCACGAAAGCCGGTCATGAAGGCCTTGATATCCTCGCGACCACGGCGAGGCTCGTGCAGCGAATACTTGAGCCGCATGTTCGGGGCGGCAATCTCATCGATCACCGCCAGATTGACATTCTTGCCCCAGAATTCCGTGAACCAGCGACCGACGACGGCCTTGTTCTGCTCTTCTTTGCTCATGGAAAGGTCCTCACAGTTAGTTTCGGGAAGGGTCATCGAAACCATTCGATGCCCTGAGCAAGAGCATAGGCATCCCCGCCTTGTTCAAAACTCCGATTCTTGCTGCGCAAACCAATCCGAAGATCGACGCACCGTCCAGGCCAGTGACGGTACCTCATCGTCTGTGCGAGCGGTGCGCACTAGAGTGGCTAGCCGCTCCAGTGTCGCGTCGTGGATTCCATTGGCGCGCAAGCCTTCGCACGTGCGGGACAGACAGGCGTATTGGATTCAATCGCAAGAAGCGGAGAGCGCGGCCAGGACAGGCTGCCTACTCTTCATTGCGAGCCGGTCGCGACATGTCTTGGTTCCACGTGTCCGGTATCCACCCGCTATGTCCTCAAGCAAGGAGTCTGTCATGCCCATCAATGAAGTGCAGCCAGACGCCTATGCAGACCTTGGCGACATTTGGCTTCGGGA
>NZ_JBFTSF010000307.1:0-13492 GCF_056399905.1 Cupriavidus sp. 01L46 | reverse complement strand
CTATTGATCCTTGTATAAATGATGACATCACCACAACTCGGCCTGCTTCCAGCACGCGGCAATGATGYTAGCGCGTTGCTGTGCGCTGCGCAGCCGATTGCGGGCGGTCGTTTTGAGTTCGGTGAGCGAGTGTGGGCAGAAGTTGGCCAGGGCATGGCGCTTGAGCCAGGCCCAGAGATACTCCACTGGATTCAGGTCCGGGCTGTAGGRCGGGACAAAGGCCATCTGCACTGCTCCACCAGTGCTATCGAGGTAGTCGCGCACGATGCGACTCTTGTGCTGTGCGGCGCCGTCCCAGATGATCATCAGGCGGCGCTTGAGGTGTGCGCGCAGTGCCTTGAGGAACTCCACGATCTGTGCGCTCTTGATCGCGCCGTCGTAAAGGCGGAACAGGCAGTTGTGATAACTCAGGCCCGCGATGGCCGAGACATGTTTCCAGTTGAAATGAAACTGGATGACTGGTGTTTGACCTTTCGGCGCCCAGGTGCGCACGCGCGTGGGTCGCTCCGAGAGTCCAGACTCGTCAATGAAGACGATCAGCCGTTGCTCCCGCGTACACTTTTTTTGAGCGCGGGCCAGGTCTTTTGCTTCCACGCCAGCACGGCGTTCTCGTCGCGTTCGATAGCGCGTCGATCTGGGCGTTGGGGTGAGAAGCCGAGCGAATCCAGAATGCGCCAGACATGGGCCTCGTTGTATGACACCCCGAAGCGTTGCTCGATGAGTAGACGCACCCGTTTGAGCGTCCACAGTTCGGTGCCAAAGCCATGCTCGGTGGGGCGCTGCAGCAAGGCACGACACAACTGCTCGCGCTGGGCATCGTCGAGCAACGACGGCCGTCCACGGTTGTTCGCTAACAGCATCCGTCCAGCGCGAACCCGCTTTCTGGTCGCTTCGTCCATCTTCCYWGCCATGCAATCGACTCCCGATCAACGCCTTGATCAGATAACGCGTCAGACTCGAATCGGTTGTCATGATTTATACAAGTCTCAATAATCGGCACTCCGTGGTCAATGGGCAACTCCGTCGCGCCGCTATCGTGCAGCCTGGCGATAAGCTCGAGTCGCTGCAGGCTTGGTTCTGTGTCCCGGCCCGAGAATTCCAGTTCACATAGGGGTGCAAGGAGACTACGGATGCGCCGGTAATCATCAGTCAGCGTTTCGCGCACGCTGGCTGCATGGCTGGCGGGAGGCTTGTCCGGTAGCTCCCCAAGCAGTGTTCCAATCTCTGCAAGTCGGGCCTCTGCTGGGCGCGTGTTGTCACGAACGAGCGCTTTGATCGCGACCAGTTGTTGTCGATATTCAATTGCCGATCGAGCCTGTTTCGTTGTGGTCTTGTTGTAGGCATGCCGAACCAGATCGGAAACACGGCGCCCTGTTTGATAGAGCAACGAATCGGTCAACTCGAGCAGCGTCACGCGCAGGAAAAATACCAGCTCAAGAGTGCGCGTCGACACCTTGAGCTCGCGGGTCTTCACCGGACGGCGCGCCTGTATCCGCTGTGCCCAGGCACGCTGCTTATCGATCGGCACGGTGTCCAGCGTCCATGTGTGTACCCCGATCGCCTTGAGAAACCGAATCTTCTCCAACGTTTCCGTGAGCGTCGTCGGACTGTGCCGGGCCGGCGGCGACTTGAGCCAGTCGAGAACGGTCATGCCTGCGGCGTCGTGTTGGCTCGATAGTGCTGCATCGGCGCGTCTCAGTTGCGTCTCAGGGACGGTCGCCTCGATCAAGGTGAGAGTGTTGCGCTCGATCTCAGCCCAGACCGATCGTCCGAGATCCCGCAACGTCCGGTCGGCGGGAATCAGAATCCTTCGTTCGTACAGCCAGCAGTTCGCGTGCTGGAGCAGTTCGTCGAGCGTGAGCGATTCCTTGGCATCCTGGCGCATCCATGCTTCGAGGTCTGCCCACTGGTCCGGGCCGATTGACTTCAAGCCCAAATACCCGCAGGCCCAGATCAGGTGATCGTAGAGCGTCTTGTACCGCCGATATAGGGTCCGAAGCGATGCGATCGTCGGCGTCGGTAGGCCGAGCCGCTGGCCGATGTAGTGGAGCAACTGGCGCGGCAGCGTACTGACCTGGCCGAGGCTATGCCCACTTGCGCGCAGAAATACCAGTTGGATGGCCGCCCCGGCGCGCCGATCGTGCCGAAAGCGCTCATTGATCGCCGCGACGTCGCTGTCGGTCAGCGCGAAATACCGTTCCACATCGAATTCCGACAGCCGAATCGGCAACCGGTCACTTCCCACATAGCGAAATCCCAAGCCCGGCATATCTTGCCCCCATCGAGATGGCGCGATCCGAATCGCGGGCGGTTATGTTACGCCCTCCTCTCATTCATAGCGGCCAACAGGTGTGGGCTTTTCGGAAAGCGTTGTCGACAAAGGCTTTCGGGGAAACCGCCAGATTTTGCACGAAAAGTACGATTACCCCAGCCAGAGGTGCCGCAGCGCCTGCACGGCGTGACGCTGGTGGACCGGCATGGCTTGCCACGCTACTGGGCCAACGTGTGGGCACTGCTGAGTTTGTCCGATCTGGCCGAGCTGACGCGACTCCGAAAACTGCACCACGTAGAACGGCTCTACCTCTATGCCGAGGAGTTGCTGGGCGTCGGCGCATTGGATGATGCGCTGGCGGACTTGGATGAGGTCCGGCTTGGCAATCTCCTGGAAGGCTGGTTCATCTCGATCCGCAATCAGCCCCGGCTGACGGCGTCGGATCAGGAACGCTGGCGTACCGGGCTCGAATTCGTGGTGGCGGTGTCGACCTGGCTGGGCCAAGGCATGCCGCACGGCGATCGGCTGTCGCAACTCGACGCCCGCTGGCAACGACTCCATCTGCTCTACAGCCAACTCCAGATTCAACGCCAGCACCGCGTCGAGGTCTTGCGTTCGCTGCCGGCCGCGGTCGTGGAAGCCCTGTATGAGTTATTGGACCCCAGTTCCGACACCAACCCGTTCAAAGGGCTGCGTACCCGCTGGCGCGTCTTCACCGCCTTCGTGCTGATGCTGCATCAAGGCCTGCGCCGTGGGGAGCTACTGCTGCTCACCGCGGATGCCGTGAAGTCGGGCTTTGACGCCAGGCAGCAACGGACACGCTACTGGCTCAATGTGGGCGAACGCCGTCACGGCGACGAGGATCCGCGGCACTCGCGGCCAGGCATCAAGACCGCCGCCTCGATCCGCCAGATTCCGGTCAGCGAACTGACGGCGAACCTGGTGCAGAGCTACGTCGACAACTACCGCGGACGACCCAATCATCCGTACCTGCTCAACGCTCAGACCAATACGCCACTCTCGACCGAATCGCTCACCAAACTCTTTGCGCAGGCTTCCGCCGCCTTGCCGCCCCACGTGCTGGCAGAACTGGAGGACCGGACTGGCAAGACGAGCGTGACCCCGCATGACTTTAGGCATACCAGCGCCGTCGTGAGGCTCAATCAACTGCTCACCCAAGGCGACGCGATGGACGAAGCCCTACAGAAATTGCGCACCTTCTTCGGCTGGTCCCGCACGTCGGATATGCCCGCCTACTATGCGCGCGCCGTGTTCGAAGACCGCCTGGCGGCCGTCTGGAATAATGTCTTTGACGACCGGGTGGCGGTATTGCGCGCCTTGCCGCCAGGAGCCCGCGATGCCGGCGCCGCCCGTTGACCTCAACCAATGGGCAGCAAGCGATGCCGATGCGTTGCTGGACGAGATCGTGCGGCAACTGCCCGCCCTGCCACCGCTGCTGCGTTACTACGACGACTTCGATGACGCCACACGGGTGATCCAGAGTCCCGCAAGTGCGACGGTCTTCGTTGTCCATATCAATGGGGGCACCCAGTATCTCGACTTCTCCGTGTACGGCAGCAGCTACGCGACGCTGCTGAAGCACCTGTTTCTGTATTTACTCGGGGAAGACCTGCATGTATCGACGGCGACGGGATATCTGCAGGCTGCCTAGCATCTGAGCTACGCCGAAGTCGTCGCCCTGCTGATGGCCGGTCCAGAAAATAGCGTGTCCAGTTGGACAGCGTTACGAGCGCTGGGGAAAACCACCGATGCTTATGGGTTCGCCAAGGTGCTGCTGCGACTGCTCTGCCACTACCACTTGTGCGGCTGGTCGCCGCTGTACCGCGAGTTCCTCAGTGCTGCCCTACCCTGGCCAGCTCGGGACAAGTATGCCGGCGTACGCACGGGCGACGTCTTCCTGTCCATTGAGGAGGAGGCGGCGATCGTTGGCTTCTTGGACGAGACGGCCCTCGCGTTGCRCAATGGCGCACATCTGGATGACGCCGCGCTGTGCGATGCGGTGATGCTGTTGTGCGCCTATCAGTTCGGCATGCGGCCGATCCAGATTGCCCTGCTGGCCATGCGCGACGTGCGCGTCTGGCAGGACGGCAGTGACGATCTACCGGCCGTGCATCTGACCTTCCGCATGGTGAAGCAACGGCGCGGTGCCACCATCCAGCCTCTCCCGCGTCGGGTCAAACGGGAATGGGCGATCCTCCCGGCACAGCTGGAGCAACGGCAACGCACAGACGGTCACGACGGCAGCACGCGCTTCTGTACCGTGGCATCGACCTCGGAAGTGTCTCAACGCATTGCCGCGTTGACCGAGCGACTGCTGGGCGTGCGCGCCACCGCCACCGACCTGCGGCATACCGCGGCCCAGCGACTGGTCGATGCCGGCGCCAACCAGGAAGAACTCGCTGCCTTCCTCGGCCATGCAGACCTGGCCACGGGCCTGGTGTACTTCGACAGTTCGCCCAATCAAGCCGAGCGGGTCAATCGCGCCCTGGGGCTGTCGCCGGTCTATCAACAGGTGGTCCGCATCGCCCATGCCCGCTTCATCAGTGCGGAAGAACTGGGTACGCTCAAGGGCGAGCAGCAGATTGCCGGCGTGCCGCACGGTGTGCCGATCGCCGGCATCGGTGGTTGCACCAGTGGCCAACCGGCCTGCCCCTTCAATCCGGTGACGTCATGCTACGGCTGCCACCGGTTCATGCCGGTCCGCGATGTGACACTGCATCACGAGGTGCTGGCGGCCCTGCGTGAGGTGGTGCGCTTCTTCCATGAAACCTCGCGCGATGAGGCGGCGTCCCCGGCGTACCTGCAGTTGCAGCGGGCGATTGCCGGCGTGCAAGCGGTGCTGGCCGAGTTGGAGCCGGAGAAAAAATGAGTACTGGCTACCTCGCCTACGTAGCCTTGGGGCAGACCTTGGCGGCGCAACGCGGCTTGGTCTGGACCCTGCCTCTAGAGTCGGATGGGCGCGTGTGCAAAGGGCATGGTTGGAATCTCTCCGCACTCGCGGGCGAGGTGATGGCACCGGCCTACTACCTGAACCATCTCGGCCGTGAGGCCAAAGCGTTGAAGGCCTTGGCGGCGCAGTCGACTGCGCTAGTTCCGGGGCCACTGTCGGCGGCCTGGCAGGACTTGATCAAGGCCGCGACCCTTGAACAGTTGCTGGTCAAGCGCAACACCACTGGGCACATCGCCGGCCAGATCGTGCGCCCCCTGCGCGTGCTCGCCACCTGCTTGCCCGACACGGAGCCGTGGCAACTGACAACGCTGGATTGCCACCGCGCCATCCATCTGGCGAGCAGCCTCCAGGCCTGTGGCAAGTTGGGGCAAGTCGTTGAAGGCGTTCTCCGGAACCTGTTCGATGTGCAACGGTTGGCGGACGTGGGGCCGCTTTACCAAAGCGTGCCCCGGCCGCAAGCAACAGCGACGCGGCGCCGCCGCGCCGCGTTCCTGAAGTCCGAGGACGAGCTGCGGGAGAGCCTCGAGCAACGCAAGCGTGCTGAACGATTGCCGCAGCGGCGTGCCTTCTGGGAACTGGTGCGCATCGTCATGACGGAGCCGCCGCGCAGCTTCGTCGACACGCTACGCTTCCTGTGCCTGCGCGCGATGATCGTGACCGGGTTGCGCATCGGCGAGGCCGTGCAGCTGCCTGCAGACTGGCAACGCACGCGCGCCTACTACGATCAGCATGGCCAGTCTGCGGGAGCGCTGGGCGGCTACGCGGATGCACTGCTGCTGCGCCACTTCGCGGAAAAGCAGCAGGCCGCGACCGCGGACAGTCGTGTGCTGTTCGAGAAGGCCCAGTATGTGCCGGAGATGTTCCGCGAGCTGCTGACGAGTACGCTGGAGCAAGCCAGGGAGCTGACCGCACCGCTGCGACAGACGCTGCGACGACAGACTGAAAGCCGACGTCTGCTGCCGTGGTACGCGGAGCATGACGTCGTGCCAGCCGCTCACCTATACCCTCACCTGACCGGCAATCCGTTCTGGGCCGCCATCGATGGCGAGCTCCGAGCCCGCCTGCAGGAACGCTATCGCGCGCAGTTCGACATCACCTTGCTGCAGGAGATGCATGACCTGCAACTGGCCAGCCACGCGCGGCAGCCTCGCCTGGATATGGCTGCCTATATCTATCTGAACCGTCTCGGCAAGGCCATGGGAGCCAACGGTCACGCCCTGTCGTTCCGACGTCCGGATGGCAGCGTGATTGCGCCAGGCACCCGAATGCAATGGGCGCAGGCGTGCCTGCACGTGGGCGAGCTCGAAGCCTATCTGCAGGCCGCGGTGCCAACCAAGCTGTCGGATACGGCGCCTCTGCCGCTGATGTCTGGCCAGATCCAGAGCTGGGAGTTGCTGTTCCTGTTCCCCAAACGGTCGTTGGCGGAAGAACGGGATGATGGCATACACCGAGCTGTTCCGGCTCGGGGTGGCCGACACGATCATCTCCAAGCGATTTAACCGGCGTAGCGTGGCACAAAGCTACGTGTACGACCATCGTAGCCTGGCCGAGGAGCTGGACCAGATCGAGTTGCCGGTCGAGGTAGAACTCGCCCTGGGCGAGAAAGCGGCCACGGTGGCCAGGATGATCCAAGCCGGCAAGGCCAGCGGCCCCCTTGTTGCCGCGTTCCTGCGCATCCAGGCCGATGCAGGCGACGAGGCGGCCTTCGGCTATCTGAAGGCGGAAGCCGATGGCTTCCACGTGACCCCGTACGGCCACTGCCTCAACAGCTTCACGGTGGATCCCTGCCCCAAGCACCTCGAATGCTTTACCGGCTGCCGCCATCTGTCTGCGACCAACCTGCCCGAGAATCGGGGGCATCTCGTCAGGTTGGAAGGCAAACTGGCCGCCGCCCTCGCGCATGCCGAGGCCCGGCCGGCATCGACGCCCGGGCGTGACAACCAGATCGCGCATGCCCGGACTCGGCTGGATGGCGTACGCCGGTTGCTGGCCACGCCTGAAGGTGATCATCCGTTCCCCGACGGACCGGACCTGTCCGTCGCCCCGCCACGCGGAGTGCTCGATGACTGAGACGAAAAACACGGACTCGGCGTTGGAGGATCCGGAGATGCAGCACATCCTGGAAGATCTGCTGGCCCACGACGAGAACATTACCGCGCGCGCCGTTGCGCGCCGACATCCGCGCCTTCATGCGGCTTCGTCCATCACGCGTAGCCCTGCACGTAGCCAGTTGCTCGCGCAATACCAACAACGGCAAGCCGAGTTCCGTCGCTGGCAACGCCGCTTGCCGCACCAGGCCTCTGCCCTAACCGCAGCGACTCTGGCGGAGAAGGACGTGCGGATTGCCACGCTCGAGCGGCAAGTTGCCTTGTTGACTGCCTCGCATCTGGCCATGCTCCGCGTCGTCGGCGAACTCGGCGGCTTCGGCAAGTGGGCCGCCTTCTACGAACACTATGCCGAAGCCCGCGCCCAGCTCGACGCGTTGGGCGCCGTGCCAGTCGCGACGATCACGCCGCTCTCAACCACTCCCCCAAAGGGCAAGCCACCGAAAGCGTAGGCATCTCGCCACACCTCGAAACAGTGTTGCGCGGATCCTGGCGCTCCTACGCAACGAAGTGATGTGCAAGCGTTGCGCAACAGGCGGCAACGCTGCCCTGTGGATAACTTCGCTGGAATCCCGCTATATACAATATTGGGCAGTAAACGCCCCTTGCAACAGTGAGCCCCAAGATACCAACTGTCGGTGTTTATGCTTGTAAAGGCCAAATCAGAATGRCCAGCGCGGCGTTGCAATGATGCCCGGCCGTGTTTGGGCCCGGGCAAACCAACTTACTGGAGATGCTGCCCGCCGTTGATGGCAATGTTTGCGCCGGTCAGGAAGGCTGCTTCGCGGGAGCACATATACACGACCAGCGCAGCGACCTCCTCGGGCTCACCCAGACGGCCAACTGGAATCTGTGGAATAACTTTGCTGTCCAGAATATCCTGGGGTACAGCCATCACCATCTTKGTGGCGATGAATCCGGGCGAAACGGTGTTGACGGTCACACCATTCTTGGCGACCTCGAGCGCCAATGACTTCGTGAAGCCATGCATGCCGGCCTTGGCTGCAGCGTAATTGGTTTGGCCGAAACCGCCCTTCGAGCCGATGATGGATGACACATTGATGATGCGACCCCAGCCGCGCTTGACCATCTCATCGCACACAGGCTTTGTCATATTGAACACCGAATCGAGATTGGTCCGCATGACCGCATCCCAGTCGACTTTGTCCATCTTTCTGAAGCTCGCGTCTCGCGTAATCCCTGCGTTGTTAATCAGAATATCGATTGGACCTATCTCCTCTCGAATCTTTCCGACACATTCCTGACACGACTCATGGTCCGCAACGTCAACTGGATAGGCATGGAATCGGCGCTCTTCCGCCGCCATCCGCTCCAGCCAGCTTGCGACGCCGGCGTTGCTCGGGGAATGGGTCACAACCACTGTACAACCTGCGTCCTGTAGTTTGGTACTGATAGCCTCGCCCAACCCACCCATGCCCCCCGTTACCACGGCAATCCTCTTAGTCATCTCCATGCCCCTATGTCGCTTGCGCCGTTGCCCGCCCCGCAGCCAGCCAACAGCATGTCTCAAGTCATTTATTTTTCCGCAGAACCGAAATGATGCACGGAACTGCGGATTCCATAGAGAGCTACGCCTTAGCTGCCCGGGATATCTGCGCCGTACGATGCCGCACGACCTTGGCCACTGCATTTGCAGCGGTATCGAAACTGTTCTCAGCAACCTGCACCGCTTGCTTGGTCGTCGACTGCACGGTTTCGTACAACGTAGTAGTTGCATTGATAGCGGTTTGCACCGCAGCGAACACCGCCTCGGAGCCCGCGGGCCCGGCGTTTCCAACGCTTTCCACTAGGCTCTGGACTCCACGCTTGTTGGCCTCGTAGTGGGCTTCGGCGACCTTGTCGAACTCGGTCCTTGTAGACGCCGCGATTTCGAGGAAATGGTGGCGATACGACAAGGACTTTTCGGCCACGGGTTGCAGTAGCTCGATTTGCAATGCTATCAACTCCTGTGGGTCTTTGACCGACAAGGCTCGCTTCATGCCTTCCCGTGTCTCTGCTAACGTGGACCTCATGGTTTGAAGATTCAGCTCAAGCAATCTCTCAAAGCCATCGAAGACTTTGCTCGTCAGACCAACCAAGGTATCGAGACTTGCCTTTTGCGCTTCCACGATTTTCTCTGGGGAAAACTGATTCATCTTTCATCTCCTTAGTGCGACCCCAGCCCTGCGCCATCCGACGACAGCACATTTGAGACCGAGTTCGGTAGAAACGACCGCCGCATGGTAGGCGGTCTTGTGATGCATGTGGACTACCTAAGGCTTGAGAGCGCGACCATCTCGGCAGACACATCCGACGAGCGCCGCGTCAGGTCTCATCGTACGCCAGCAGCTGTCTGACAAGTTCTTCCGCAGGAACGCCCGAAAGCCTTGAGGACAAAGGACAGCATACCTTTGGAGAGTAACTCGCGGTGTGTCCAGCCGGTGCCCCGGTACCTGCTGGCGCGCCGCATCGCCGGACCTGCGCAGCACTCGCTCCTGGTAAAGGTGTGCAGGCGCAGGTTTCAAACAACCGTACGCTGTCAATAGGAGCGACCAGGCAAAACCCTCGCCTGGCGCGTCGTCACAGGGGGCGCGTACGAAGCTACCGGCTGCTTAGCGGCACCGCGCGATGGCGTTGAGGATGGCGCCKCCGCTGGCCGTGATGCAGGGATGTCGGCGCCCGGATTCGAGCCTCTCCAGACTGACAAGCTGATGTTCGATGAGCGTGTCAAGGTCCGCGCGATCCAATTCAGTCTGATCCGAGGCGTCCTTGATTAGCATGAGGGTTGCCACTTCATGAGGACTCAGCATCCTTGTCTCCGATGTTTTATAGGTTCGGTCTGCTGGAGAGCTTCAATTACCGTTGCCGCGCCGGGCGCTTGGCCCATGCGGTTGAGACTGGACCTCTTTGCAAGGTCCTTGACCACCGGGCGCCAACCCCGCGCCGGGAAAATTCATTCAATACTGCCCAATGCAAATTATCAAGGCGTGACATGAATTTTTTTTGACAGTTACCATCGCCAGATCAACGTTCACGCATGCGCAGCGCCCCGTGGATCAATCGATATCTCCCAAACCGTAACACACCGTTGCATATGCTGCGATGCACCGCGTACTTGAAAACGCCGCATCCTGATTCCAAATTAATTTTTTGATAAAATTTTTCCGCCCACCTATGTTGCAACGCGGGATAGCCGGCGAGCGGGTGGTTGTTCAGTGGTACCGTTGGCGCGACATCAGAAGCAAATGGTCAGGAGCCGGGTAATGCCACGGCTTCGATGGGCAAGGTGACGTGCAGCGTATCGAGCAACTGCCCCATGCCGGCGAACAAGCGGAATAGGCTGGCCTGCTCAGTGTACTGCCCGCTCAGGTACGCGATGCGGGCGTTGTAATATTCGTTTTCAGCRTTCAGCAGATCGAGCAGCGTACGCTGTCCGATGCTGAACTGCAATGCGTACGCCTCGCGCGTCGCCGCACCGGCACTGACATATTGCTTGAGCACCACGAGACGGTCGCGAGAGGTCAGATAGGCATTGAATGCCAGTGACAGGCTTTCCTGAACTTGGCKGCCCGTGCGCCTGAGCGCCTCTTCGGCTTCCCGCGTTTGGGAACCCGTCTCGTTGATTCGCGCCACGTCGGCTCCGCCCCGGAAGATGTTGTAACGCAGGCGCAGCATCGCGCTGCGATCATTGGTCGGCCCAAACGGCCCCTGCCGATCGTGAGTGACGGCCAGCTCGAGGTCCAGGCGCGGCCATAAGCCGGCCTTGGCTCCGGAATGCAGGGCATCGGCGGCATCTACGTCCGCCTGCGCGGCTTTGAGTGCCGGGTGGTTGGCCATGGCCGTGCTCAGTGCCGCAGCTTCTGTCGGCGGCAATGCTTGCTCTGGCGACGGCGGTTTGACGAGCGCACCCGGCGGCGCGCCCACCAGGCGCAGATATGCGGTCTGCGCATCTTTCAAGCCGCCCTCTTCAGACCTTAGGTAGTCCTGCGCCAACGCCAAGCGACTTTGCGCCTGGTATAGGTCGGCGCGCCGGCCGACGCCGCCCTCGCTACGCTCCTTGATCTGCTCGTAGATGCGCTGATGGGCTTGGAGATTCTCGCCGGCAGCGGCCACGTTATCCTGACGTCGCAGGACTTCGAGATATGCCGCCACCGTGCGCAGCGCGACGTCCTCTGCCGTGGCAGCAACATTGTATGCGGAGGACGCGACCCGGGCGCCCTGGCCTTCCACCCCGCTCTTCACGGCAAAGCCATCGAACAGCATTTGCGTCAAAGTGAGATTGGAAGTCTTGCGCGTAAAAGTCGCGTCGCTTAAACCAAGAATACGCGTGTCGGTGTTGTCGAGACGTTCCCGGCCAGCGCCAGCGCTCACATCGACGCGCGGTAGGTAGCCCGCGCGCGCTTGCTTTAGTCCCGCATCCGCCGCAAGGCGGTGGTAGGTGGTAGCAAGTACATCCGGGTTCGTTCGTATGACCTGCTCGACGGCCTCCTGCAGCGTCTCAGCTTGTGCTTGCGGGGCTAGAGCAGCCGCAAGCCACGCCGCGACGAGTATTGGCCGGGACAGATTCTTCTTCATGCGCTCTTCCCCCAGGCTGCACGCCTGCTTGCTTGACGCTTGTCGGATGCAGCACATGGTATGAGAGTCAATCACTCCTTTCAACTGAATTTCAGCAGGTTGCCGGGTTACAACGGCCATTACCGGAGACGCTTAATTCAAAGGACGATGGGGGCCCGCTTGCGCTGGCGCAGCGCCAAGTCCGCTTGGCCGAGCCTAGACCCCGGGATCGGCTGCGTTCGATCGCGGCGTCAGCACGCACGAACAGGTCACGGTCGCACGTTCGATCCTCATTCCGGATTCCTGGCTGCCACATGCACAAGCAGGTTGCAGCCAGGTATGGCTTGGGGTCGGGCGGGTGCCGCGCGTTATCGGCATGAGCACGTGGCCGGGTCGACGGCATGGAGGCCTGTCTCATATTACACGTGACCTGTTGACGTTGCATTCAGCAGATACGATATCAGCATCCCGCCACTGTTATCCGTCGCTAGGTGAAATCCTTGAAGCTCGTACTGGCCCTTCAGATCGATGTGCGCTGTATGCAGGCCATCGCTTAYCGTCAGGGTACCGCCGCTACCGTCCTGACTTGCGGCAAAGGCTATCGTAGTCCCGGGGCCAGCAAGGATATCGGCGAGGTCCAGGCGATTGCCATCGCCCAAGCCGGACACCGTGCCGGTGAATGCCTGCGAATCATCCAGCTTCAGCGTACCGTTTGCTCCAGTGGCGAACGTCGTATTTTCACCTGCAGCAGAGCCATATTCGAGGGTTGCGCCCCCGTCAATAACCGCAACCCCGCTACCAGTGACTTCGCCAGTGACCGTAAGGCTGCCGCCGTGCGCCCAGAGGACACCGGAGTTCGCCACGTTTCCGTGCACAATGAGCCCGCCGCTTCCGGTAGCCTCAAGCGTTCCGACATTGACAACGTTGTTTGAGCCGGTATCAATCTCGAGCGCATTAACTCCGCTCGCAATGACGGTTCCGTCGTTGATAAGCGTCATCTGCCCGCCCCCGAGATGCCCTGCGCCCGAGATGGTATTGTCGATATTCGTGAACAGGGCACCGGGCGTTGTACCAAAGATGACATTTCCACCGTTGTCCGACAGCGTCACCTGACCACCGCCTCGAAGCGTAATACCATCGGAGAGGATCTCGAGATCGGTTTCGCTCCCCAGCGAGTTCAACATGATCGAACCCGTGTTGAGGATCGTGCCGCCGAGCGGCAGCACGGCGCTATCACTGACGACCATCGTGCCGGCATTGCTCATGACCGGCTCCTGGTTGAACACGAAGTTATCGCCGGTCAGTACGGCTGCGTCGACACCCAATACCGTGATTGTCTCACCGGAGCCCAGCGTGATCACCGCATTGCCGCCCGCGTCGTTAGCCATGTGCGTCTGGACGTCGCTGAAGCTCGCGACGCCAGCAAAGCCGACAAGGTCGATTTTGTCCGATGCGGCGTTGAAGCTATGAATCGTGTCGTTCTGGATCGGTTGGGCAAATACAAACAAATCGCTTCCATTCGCGCCGGTGAGATGGTCGGTGCCCGACCAGGCAAAGATTGGCGATCCCGGCGCGTAGGCCTCGACGTTG
>NZ_JBFTSF010000306.1:0-6825 GCF_056399905.1 Cupriavidus sp. 01L46 | reverse complement strand
GCTTATTGCTATCAAACAGGACCGTATGCGTTTTGCCGTTAAATGGAAAATGGCGGAGCCGGCCGGCTCGCGCAGGAATCTACCGGGTCCGTGAGGAGGGAGCGTTTGCCGTCAATAAGGCAACGATCTTTCGCGCGCGCGGGACTTGACGCAGAAGATGCGGATCCGCGCTTGTGTTGCAGTGCTCGCGTAATCCTGTCGACTTCCGATGAACGGCTGTCATTGGGCGTACTCAACGACCAGCAATGCCGTGGCCATGGTTTTTCCAGGATTCGAAATGGCATGCTGAACATCCGCCGGATAGCGCGCGGACTCGCCGTGCCGGACTTTCTTCTCACTGGGGCCGGATTGAACGGTGACGCAGCCGCTCATTACGGACAGATGTTCTTTCGAACCAATCTCATGCGGCTCGGATGCGAGTACGCCGCCAGGATGGATCGACAGCTCATACCATTCCACTCGGCTTGCAAGGTCCACAGGGCCGAGAATCTTCAGCTCGCATTTGCCATCGGGGCTTCTGATCACCGGGATCGAGTGAGCAGGAATGACTGTCACGGTTGGCGTCGGCTTGTCGGCCTGCCCACCGGATAGGAACTCGGCCAGGCCAATCCCCAAGGCATTCGCCAATCGCCACAAGACCGCTACCGTGGGATTGGCAAGATTCCGTTCAACCTGCGAAAGCATCGATTTGGATACGCCAGCACGCCGGGAAAGCTCGTCGAGAGAGAGCTTGCGTGCCTGGCGAAGCAATTGCAGCCTGGCTCCAATGACGGGGGGGCCTTCTGCGAACGCCTCCGCCGGGGGGACTTGTGTCATGAAATGAGATCCTGTAAAGTGAACAAAACGTTCGATATACAGAACACGTTCGGTTTATCGATCACCCTCAGTTTACAGGAGCACCGCTGTGCCGACAACAGACGCATTCTACGCAGCCATCCGCCAGGAGCTCGAGTCCATTGAACAAGCCGGTCTGTTCAAGACCGAGCGTGTCATCGCCTCTCCCCAGGGCAGCCTTATCAGGACGACCGATGGGAAGGAAGTCATCAACCTGTGCGCTAACAACTACCTGGGCCTCTCGTCCCATCCGGAGGTCGTGGAGGCTGCGCATCGCGCGCTCGGCGAGCGTGGTTTTGGCTTGAGCTCCGTTCGGTTCATTTGTGGTACGCAAGACCTGCACAAGTCGCTCGAGGCGCGTCTCGCGAGCTTTCTCGGCACGGAGGACACGATCCTCTACGGCTCGGCCTTCGATGCAAACGGGGGCCTGTTCGAGACGCTCCTTGGTCCGGAGGACGCTGTCATCAGCGACGAACTGAACCACGCGTCCATCATCGATGGCATCCGGCTCTGTAAAGCCAAGCGTTTCCGCTACAAAAACAATGACCTTGAGGATCTTCGCGAGCAGTTGAAGGCGGCCGACGCCGCAGGCGCACGTTTCAAGCTCGTCTTTACCGATGGCGTTTTCTCGATGGATGGCACGATTGCCCGGCTCGATGAGATCCGCGAGATCTGCGACGAGTTCGGGGCGCTCCTCGGGATTGACGAGTGCCATGCCACCGGCTTCCTTGGGCAGCGCGGCCGCGGCTCTCACGAACACCGTGGGATCTTCGGAAAGGTCGACATCATCACCGGAACGCTCGGCAAAGCGCTAGGCGGCGCCTCGGGTGGCTTTACGAGTGGGCGAAAGGAAGTCGTGGCATTGCTGCGCCAGCGCTCCCGGCCTTATCTTTTCTCGAACACGGTGGCGCCGTGCATCGTGGGCGCGACACTCAAGGTGCTCGACCTGCTCGAAGCCGATACCTCGTTGCGAGACAAGCTCGAGCGCAATGCGCGTTACTTCCGCGGCAAGCTCGGCACGCTGGGTTTCGACGTGAAGCTCGGCGACCACCCCATCATTCCCGTCATGGTGTATGACGCGGAAAAGGCGCAGCAACTGTCCCGGCGTCTGCTGGAGCTGGGCGTCTATGTCATCGGTTTCTTCTATCCCGTGGTCCCCAGGGAGCAGGCACGCATCCGCGTGCAGATCAGCGCTTTGCACGACAGCGCCGAGCTGGACCAGGCGTTGGAGGCGTTCGAGATCGCAGGCAAGGAACTGGGGATCATTCAATGACAAAGCCAGCCAGGGTTCTGATCATTGGCGCCAACGGCCAATTGGGAACGGAGTTGGCGTCGGCGCTGGCCGATCGCTATGGCAAGCAGAATGTCGTCACGAGCGACATGGTGCCGCACGGCCGCCACCTGCACCTCACGCATGAAATGCTCGACGTAACCGATAGGGCGCAACTTCGCGATGTCATCGAGCGGCATGGGATCACCCAGATCTATCACTTGGCAGCCGCATTGTCAGCAACCGGAGAGAAGTCGCCTACATGGGCGTGGCAACTCAACATGAACGGCCTGCTGAACGTGCTGGAGGCTGCGCGTCACCAGAAGCTCGACAAAGTATTCTGGCCCAGTTCGATTGCGGCATTCGGCCCGACAACGCCGCCGGACGCCACGCCCCAAAGCACCATCATGGAGCCCAAGACCGTCTACGGCATCTCCAAGCTGGCGGGCGAAGGATGGTGCCGTTGGTACTTTGAGAACCATGGCGTGGATGTCCGGAGCGTGCGGTATCCAGGATTGATTTCCTACAAGACGCCTCCAGGCGGCGGAACCACGGACTACGCAATCGATATCTTCCATTCGGCGCTCAAGGCGCAACCCTATGCCTGCTTCCTGGAGAAAGATGAAGCCCTGCCAATGATGTACATGCCGGACGCCGTTCGCGCGACCATCGAGCTGATGGAGGCGCCTGGCGCCAGCATCTCCGAGCGGGGAAGCTACAACCTTGCGGGCTTGAGCTTCACGCCTGGCGATATCGCGAACGAGATCCGGCGGCATTGCCCGGGGTTCGATGTCAGGTACGAGCCTGATTACCGTCAGGAAATCGCCGGTGGATGGCCTAACTCTATCGACGACTCGGTAGCCAGGCGGGATTGGAACTGGCGACCTGAATTCGGCCTCAGGGAGATGGTGGCCGACATGCTGAAAAACCTGGCAACGCTGAACCAGGGTAGCGCCTTGGAATGCGTGAGCTGAGACCAGCTTGGCGCAGCAGGCAAAGCCAGGAACCCGACCGCCGGCCAGCCTCGCGGCATGACAGCAGGCTGCGCGAAGTCGTTGCACGGTAGCGCGGGAAACGTATAGACAGGGCCGAGGCCCTGTGATAGAAGATCGCCTCGATTTCGGACGCTGGGATGCGTTGTCGGGGAATGAAGGCGGTCTGGACGATGCGTGATACCGCGCAAGCGATAGACAAGGCGCGAAGCGCCGGCCGCATCGATCCCAATAACGATGACCAGAGGAGACAACTCATGACCACAGCTGCAAATCCAGCAATCCGGCTTTCCGGCCGCCAGGGCCGGCTTCGACATCGGAGGGTGCATGCAGGCGCAATCCGTATCCGGAAGGGCGTTGCGCGCCCGAACCAATTCACGGGTGAGAGCCGTGCGAATGCTGACAAGCGTTCGCGGGTCTGAGAGGAGATCAATATGACTGACGTAAGGAAACTGCTCGACGAAGAGCGGGCCCACGAGGAGAAGGATCTCCATCGCGGGCTCAAGGACCGGCACATCCAGATGATCGCCATCGGCGGCGCCATCGGTGTCGGACTGTTTCTGGGTGCGGGGCGCGCGATCGCCATCGCCGGCCCGGGACTGATGCTGAGTTACGCCATCGGCGGCGTGGCGATCTTCTTCATCATGCGGGCGCTGGGCGAACTGCTGCTGTACCGCCCGGTGAGCGGATCCTTTGCAACCTACGCCGAGGAGTTTGTCGGCCCTTTTGCGGGCTTCGCCACCGGCTGGTCGTATTGGTTCATGTGGGTGGTCACCGGGATGGCCGAGATCACTGCGGTCGCAGTCTACGTGCACTACTGGTTCCCGGACGTGCCGCAGTGGATACCGGCGCTGGCCACCCTGGCGGTGCTGTACCTGGTGAATTGCGTTGCGGTCGCGGTATTCGGCGAACTCGAATTCTGGTTCTCGCTGATCAAGGTGGTGACCATCATCGCCATGATCGTGATCGGGTTGGCGATCATCTTCTTCGGTGTGACACCGCTCGGCCCGACGGCCAGCTTCTCGAACCTGTGGACGCATGGCGGCTTCATGCCGTTCGGGACGCTCGGCGTGGTGCTGACCTTGCAGATCGTCATGTTCGCCTACCAGGGCGTGGAACTGATCGGTGTCACCGCGGGGGAGGCGCAGAATCCCGAGAAGGTGTTGCCGCATGCGACCAACGGCGTCGTCTGGCGCATCCTGATCTTCTACGTTGGCGCGCTGATCGTCATGATGGCGCTGGTGCCCTGGAATGAGCTGAAGCCCGGCGTCAGCCCCTTCGTCTACGTGTTCGAGAGGATCGGCATTCCGGGGGCGGCCGCGATCGTCAATCTGGTCGTCATCACGGCGGCAGCCTCATCTTGCAACAGCGGCATCTTCAGCACCGGGCGCATGCTGTACACGCTGGCGCAGTTTGGCCAGGCGCCGCGCGCCTTCGGCAGGGTCAGCAGCAAGCATGTGCCGTCCACCGCCATCACGTTCTCGGCCGCGCTGATGGGCATCGGTGTGCTGCTCAACTACATCGTGCCGGAGCAGGTCTTCGTCTGGGTCACCAGCATTTCGCTGGTCGGTTCGCTGTGGACCTGGTCGATCATCATGATTGCCCACCTCGGCTATCGCAAGGCAATCGCCGCCGGCCGGGTCAAGGCGGTGGACTTTCGCATGCCTGGCGCGCCTTATGCCAACTGGCTGGTGGTCGCCTTCATGATCGCGGTTGCGGCGCTGCTGTCGCTCGATCCGGGTACCCGGGTGGCGCTCTACGTGGCACCTGTGTGGTTCGCGCTGCTCGGCATCGGCTATCGGCTCACCAAATCGCGTGCGCCGGTTGAGGGGCGCGTCCAAAAGTCGGCTTGAGCATCGTCCCGCACGCTGCCGGTGCCTCGGTTTTCGACCGGTCTGCGTGCGCGACGGTGTCGCTAGGATGCGACGATTGTCGCGCTGGGCGATCTCCAGCACATGTCCCAGCCGCTTATTTTTCACCACCGCGTCCTGATCGATCTCGGACAGCCGGTCATAGAGGACGTAGGGCAGGGCAGTCCCGTCGGCCCACAAATCGATACGGCCGTCCGGTTACTCGGCCACTTCGATGTAGCGATGAATCAAGGAGCGCTGCCCCGGGTTGGTCCTTGATGAGGTACAGCCCGGAAGATGCTGGCCTTGTCGCTGTAGAACGCCACTGCCTTGCCATGGCGCTCAATATAGGCCCGCGTCGCGGCAAAATTGGCGGAATTCGATTCAGTCGGCACGAACAGCAACTGCATCAGGTGGCTGGTGGCATCGTCGACATAGACGAGCAGCCTGCACATGGGCGTCCGCTCCTCGAACCACGCGTGCTCATGATGATCGTGTCGGGTCGGCCCATGATCGTGCTCCAGGCTAGACGGCAAAGCCGTCAGCTTGGCACGCTCCGGGACGGGGTACGACATTTCTATTTGGCTCAAGTACGACATTACTATTTGGCCCTGACACCGTTGTCCAGGCTAAATTCAAATGTCCTCCCGGTGGCTAGATCAGAATGTCCGGTTTAATGCAGGATGGTTTTGATTCTTTTGCGTCTTTTTCTCGCCTGTTTCCGTAACGCAGTCGAGCTGGCCTGAGGCGGTGAGGTATCTACAGGGTGGGGCGGTTGCGCCAGTTCATCGATGGCGCGACGCAAGTCTTCCGCATTCAGTTGCCGTTGTGGTTTCGTACCTGGCGTCGCCTGTTCGGGCCGTTGCCGCGGTTTTTGACCGGTCAGCGTGCGCGATGGTGTTCCTAGGATGCGACGATTGTCGCGCTGGGCCTGCACGCGCTGGGCGATCTCCAGCACATGCCCCAGCCGCTTGTTTTCCACCACCGCGYCTTGATCGATCTCGGACAGCCGGTCATAGAGGACGTAGGGCAGGGMAGTCCCGTCGGCCCACARCTCGATSCKGCCGTCCGGATACTCGGCCACYTCGATGTAGCGRTGAATCARGGAGCGCTGCTCGGGTTGGTCCGTGATGAGGTACAGCTTGCGGTCRTATTGCAGCGTCAGCCGGTTGGAGACTTTGCGCCATTCACGCCAGGTAAAGATGCGCTCGAGGTCCTCGTCGGGCCGCACGGGACGRTGCGCRTTGAAGTCGCTTCTKGGCATCTTGGCGAACCGCACATTGAAGTCCGCCA
Source organism: Cupriavidus sp. 01L46 (assembly GCF_056399905.1). Lineage (NCBI taxonomy): Bacteria > Pseudomonadati > Pseudomonadota > Betaproteobacteria > Burkholderiales > Burkholderiaceae > Cupriavidus > Cupriavidus sp. 01L46. The sequence continues at coordinate 586 of NZ_JBFTSF010000306.1, read as the reverse complement.
GGAAGACCGGGGCAAAGGCATTGGCCTCGGCCAGCGTCGAGATGCCGCGCTGGCGCAACTCCTTGACCAGCCGGTCCTGCAGCGTGCCATTCATGCGCTCCACACGGCCCTTGGCCTGACTGCTGTTGGCGCACAGGCTCTCGATATTCAGCTCGTACAGCACGCGCCCGAACTGCGTATGGTCCCGTCCCGTGGTGACACCTTTKGCATTGACCCGGAAGATACTGGCCTTGTCGCTGTAGAACGCCACCGGCTTGCCATGGCGCTCAATATAGGCCCGCGTMGCGGCAAAATAGGCGAAAGTCGATTCGGTCGGCACGAACAGCAACTGCATCAGGCGGCTGGTGGCATCGTCGACATAGACCAGCAGCGTGCACATGGGCGCCCGCTCCTCGAACCACGCGTGCTCGCTGCCATCGATCTGCACCAGTTCACCCAGGCAGGCGCGGCGCTTGCGCGGCTGGTGCATCTTGGGCGGGCGTAGCTTCCTGGGGACCCAGAAGCCGGCGTCAATCATGATCCGGCGCACCGTCTCCTTGGCCAGCGCGATGCCATGGCGCTCGCGCAGCTTCTCGCAGGCGAGCGT
>NZ_JBFTSF010000305.1:0-6843 GCF_056399905.1 Cupriavidus sp. 01L46 | reverse complement strand
ATCATGGGCTCGGTCACGCTGCGCGGAATGAAGAGCAGCTCGGTCTTGGCGGACGAGCGCACCGAGGATTCATGCCGGTACTCGCGCAGCATGGCAATGTCGGCGAACACCTCGCGCGCCTTGCGCACGCCAAGGCTGACTTCCTTGCCATTGTCTTCGTTGAAGATGCGCACGGACCCCGACTTGATGATGAAGAGCCCGTCTGCCGCCTCGCCCGCATTGCAGATGGTCTCGCCAAAGCCGTACGAAAGCGCTTGCGCATGCTCCGCCAGCCGCTCCATTTCCTCGCGCGAGAACGGCGAGAGTATTTCCACGCCAGCCAGGAAGTCGGCGAGCGGATGCAGTTCGGGGCTGGCTTCCATATGCGTCTGGGCGCTAGCGGCTAGCGCGCTTCGATGACGTGTTCCTGCGCCCTGGCCATCAGCCAGTCTTCACGCAGGAGTCGGCGCACCTCCGCCGCCACATCGGCATCGAGCGCAGCAGGATGCTTGGCGCTTACCATGAAGATCTCGAAGAAGGAGCGATCCTGGGACGGGAACGGACCGAGCAGGTCGCCGGTGGCGGMGTTGAACACCTTGGCTTCAATATCCGTCTTCAGCGAACCGCGCAGGACCTTGCCGATCGCGCCGCCCTGCTCTTTCGTGTCCGCGATGGAGTGCTCGCGCGCCATCTCGGCGAAGCTGTCGGGATCGTCCCGCAGATAGGAGATCAGCTCCTTTGCCTTGCCCTCAGCGTCCACCACGATATGGCTCACCTCGATGCTGTCGAATTTCGGCGAGTGCAGCTTGAAGTAGGCCTCGACGGCCTTGTCGCTGGCCACCTCGGCAAGCATCTTCTCCTGGTAGAGGCTATCGGTCACGAACGCTTCAAACTCGTCCAGGCTCACACCGAGCACGTCGAGATAATGGTTCATCTCCGTCGCGCGGTGCAAGCCCTGCACGCGCCGGAACTGATCGGCGCGTTCCTGGATTTCCTCCGGCGCCACGGTAATGCCCTGCTTCTTCGCCGCGTGCACCGTGAGCTTGTCCCTGACGATCTGCTCGACCAGCCCTTCGAACTGGCCCGTGAGCTTCAAGACCCGGATGAATTCCTCGACCCCGATGACTTCATCGTCGACCCGCACAATCGCTGTCATCTCGTCAGCTCCTTGATTGTTTTCCATTCGCCAAAATCCACCCGCACGCCGGTGCGGGCCGCCGATGCATCCCTGACCACCTTCCAGGTGTTGCCGCTATCCGCTAGCTTCAGCCCGCCACCTGCCGGAACGGATCCAGCCCCAGGTCGATCAGGCGCCGCTCGCGCACCACGATTTCGGCCGTGGCGGTCATGCCGTAGCGCAGCGGGTACTTGTTGTCTGCCACCGTGTAGTAGTCTTGCGCCAGCCGGACGCGCCCCTCGTACACCGGCTGCTTGTTCGGCCCCGCCAGCTTGGTTGCTGGCGAGATGTACTCGAGCGTGCCGGCAATCAAGCCATAGCGCTGGTAGGGAAAGGCGTTGAACTTCAACTTGACCGGCAAGCCCTCGCGCAGGAAGGCACGATCGCGCTCGGCAATCTCGATCTTGAGCACGGGGCGCGCGTTCTTGGGCGCGATGCCGCCCAATGGCGCATTGGCCAAAACCTTGTCACCGCGCTGCGTGGAGCTGACATCGGTAATCACGCCCGCCACGGGCGCCAGGATCAGCAGGAAGTTATCCTTGTCGATATTCTCGAAACGGATGCGCGCCGCCGCCTCGGCAACCAGGCGCGCGGTCTGCACCTGCAGGCGCAGCTTGTCTTCTGTATTGGCTATCTCGCGCAGCGCGGCGTCGTGCTGGATGCGCAGGTTGGTCAGCTCCTGGCTGCTGCCTTCGAGCTGCACGGTGGCCTGATTGAATTCCTGGCTCAGCTTGGAATCCAGCTCGGCTAGCCGCGACTGGGCAATCTGCAGCGCGTTCTCCGCTTCCACAGCCGCAATCCGCTTGCTCTCCACCTGCGATTGCGAGACCCCGCCGCCGCCCGGCAGCGCAAACAGGCGGGCATAGCGGTCCTGCTCCTGGCGCGCGAATTCACGCGTGCGCCGCGCGCTGTCCAGGTTGCTGCGCGCCTGCTGCAACTGTGCCCGCTGTTGTTCCGCGAGCCGGGTCGTGCCCTCCGCCGTACGGTTCTCGTGCAGGCGCTCCGCCACATCGATCTGCTGCTTCAACGCTGCCGCCTTGCGCTCCATCAACAGCTTCTTGTCGGGAAACTGCTTCCACTCGCGCTCGGAATCCTGCAGCTTGAGCTGCGCCTCCAGCGCGTTGGTGGCGGCCTCGATCGCGCCACGCGCATTGAGCCGCGCCAGCACGTCGTCCTTGTTCACCGGCTGGCCCTCGGCCACATAGAGATCCGCCAGCTCCCCGTCCACCGGCGCATAGAACCGCCGCACTTCCGATTCCGGGGCGAGGGTGCCGTCCGCGGACACGATCACATCCGCGTGGCCCACGAACGACCAGACCAGCGCGCAGACGACCAGCGACACCATGACCAGCACGGAGATCTGCATCAGCTTCCAGGGCTCCGCGCTGAGAATGGCAATGCCCTCGGCGCTGTGGTCCTCAAGCGCCTCGGACAGCGGCTTAAGGCGATTGTCTCGGCTGTCGTCCTTCATCACCCTCCCCTCCAATCAATGCCAGCTTGGACTTGAGCAGCGCCGGGCTCAGCACCATGCGCAATTCCTGCAGCGAACGCCGTTGCAGCTCCGTCTCMGAATCGATATCCTCCCGGACCTGGCTCCACTGCGCCGTATCGCCAACCTTCAACTGCGCGTAAATGCGCATGCCCTGGTGCGCTTGCGCACTGGCATTGGACAGCAGGCGTGCCTGCGCGCGGAACTTGGCGGAGATGTCGGACTCCAGCCGCTGCTCGCCGCCGATGGCGCCATCGCGGCGATACTGGCGCCACGACGCGAGCGCGGCGTTCATCAGTTCCTGCGCACGCCGGATCGCTGCATCGTGTATCGCCGCCACATCGGGCTCGACCGCCTTTAGGAAGTAGGCATCCTCGGCGGGATCGAGCATGGCGTAGAACGACAGCAAGGCGTCCTCATCGCTCTTGCCGCCGCGCGCCTTCGGCAGCACGGCGAACTGCGCGGCGACGGCCTGCTTGCGCGCAAGGTCCTTGGCCGCGGCCTCGGCCCACGGCCCCGTCTTTATCGCTTGCAGCCCGGCAAACGCCTTGGCGCTGTCCCCTGCGCGCCAGGCCTTGTCCACCTCGGCGTACTGGCGCACCAGTTCCGGCGCCGGCAGGCGCCTGGCCGCCAGTTCGCGAAAGCGCGCCTGGAAGGGTGGTGTGGAAAAGCTGGGCTTGGCCATCAGGGCCATCAGCGGGCCTAGCTTGGCTGCGCGCGCCGCGCTGTCCAGCGCAATGTACTGGCGCAGGTCTTCCTTGATGCGATCCATGCCGGCGAGCCTTGGATACTTCTCCGCGTAGTCCGCCAGCACGGCCTGCAGCGCTTCGGGATGGTCGCTCGCCAGCCCGGTGGCCAGCGATGCATTCAAGCGGTCGATGGCGGCCAGATAGACCGAATCGTCACTCTGCAGCTTGCGCACATAGCTGAGCGCATCGGCATATGGCTCCCTGAATTGCGGCACATAGGCGGCGATGCGGTCCAGAGCCCGCTGGTGCGCGGGCGTGTCGTCATTCCAGTGCTTGAGCAGCGCACGAATGCCCGCTTCATCGGTGAAAATACGGATCGGCGCATCCACGCCGCCCCGGCCGGCCACGAAGCGGTTCAGCCGGCCGATCCAGTCGAGTTCATCCAGCACGCCGCGCGCGTCGGCATTGTGCGCGCCTAGCGTCTTCATACGCGCCAGCGCCGTCTCGGCGCCATTGAAGTCGCGCGCCTGCAGCTTGCCGATCCATCCGGGCACCTGATCGCGCAACAGCGCCTCGGTACCCATCGCGCGGAACTGGGCATGATCCGGGTGGCGTTCCAGATACGCGTCGGCCACGGCAGCGGCGCGGGCGTAGTTGCCGCCGGCCATCAAGGACCGCATCTCGCGCTCGGGCGCGCCGCGCAAGTACAGGAAGAGCAGCAACGCCACGACCGCCACGGCGACGGCACCRCCCCAGCGTGCCGCGCGCTTCAGGCCAGCGCGCTCCGAAGCGCCAAAGCTGCTGCCTAGCCTGCCCATGACGAGTGCGAACTTGCCCTGCGCGCGCGGCTTGTCCGTCGCGCCGCCATCGCCTTCCGGCTGGGGCAATGCCTCCTGATTGACCTCATCCTCCTGCTGGGCGGCATAGTCGACGCAGAAGATATCCAGAAAGGAGCCCGCCGCGGCGACAAACGTGGTCTTGTCGGGATCGTGCGCAGGCGTGGCGGGTGCTGGCACCGCGGCGGGTGCCGGTGCCGACGGGGCCGAGACTGGAGCCGCCCGCTCCTGGGCGTGCACGTCGGCGGCATCGGGCGGCGGCAGGTTCGAACTGGTGAGGGTTGCGTCGGCGGCGGCCTGGTTGCATATGCCAACCCGATAGACAAAATGATTGCCACCGAACGCGAGAAGGTCCCTCTCGCCGAGTGCGACCGCGTGCTCATCCACCCGCTTGCCGTTGACGAAGGTCCCATTGGTACTGCCGAGGTCCTCGACAAATGGATCGTTCCCTTTCAGGAAGATGTGCGCATGACGGCGCGAGATATAGTTGACCTGATGCGGATACCTCTCCTTGTAACGGGAAAAAGACGCATCCGCCTTGCTGATCAGGAAGGGAAAGCCGGCCACCTCGATCGGCTGCAGGCCAAGATCGTCGCGCTCGGGCACGAGCGTCAGCACCATCGGCGCCTGCCTTGGCGCCTGGACCGGCGCGCGCGCGCGCAACCGCACCAGGTAGGACAGCGCAGCGCCGAAGCGCAGTTCATCGCCGTCGCGCAGCCTGGCCGGCTGCTGCGCCACGGCCGCGCCATTGACGGTGGTGCCGTTCTTGCTGCCCAGGTCAGCGATATAGGCCGCGCCATGTTCGGAAAAGATGCGCGCATGACGGCGCGAGAGTACCGCGGCTATATCGGGCGGGTATGCCGCGAAAGGCGCTTCCGCGCGGCCCACGGCGAACAGGCTCTCGTCGATGCGGATCTCGCCGAGCTCAGGGTTGGAGATGGGCTCGAGCACGATATCGAACGCCTGCCCCACCTTTGCCCGCATCTCGACAATCAGAGCTTCGTCTGGAGCCATGTTTCGATACCACCAACAGCGCGTGCCACGACGCGTGCGCCAGCGGCAAGCCGTGTTTCATGGCGACGGCGCGAGCCGGTGCGGCCCGCTGCGTCGTGAACGTGTTGACTAAGGACATAGTAGGCCACGCTTGCCCGTAGTCAAACGTCCGCCGGTGGCGTACTTCGCGCCTTGCCAGGCGTGCCCAGCTTCTCGTGCGCAACAGGTTGCAGCCCCTTACTTCGAGACCTGCTGTGACGTCTCTTTCGGCGCGTTGCTCACCTCGGTGCTTGGCCATCCGCCCCCAAGTGCCTTGTAGAGGGTGACAGTGTCGGCCAGGATCTGTTGGTGGTTGGCCAACAATTCCTGTTGCGCGCTCAGCAGCGATCGCTCGGTCTCGAAGACATCGAGCTGGGACACCACGCCCTCCTTCAGCTGGGCCTCGATCTGCGCCGACACCACGCGCAATTGCGCAACCTGCTGCTGCAGTTCCACGCGCTGCTTCTTGTGCGCGTCAACATTGACCAGCGCGTTCTCCACTTCCTCGAATGCCGTAATCACGGTGCGGCCGTATTCGCTCTCGGCAACCTTGGTCTGCGCCTCGCTGGTCTTCACCCGGGCACGCACGCCCGGGTCCAGCATGGGCAGATTGATGCTCGGCATGAAACCGAAGGTGAAGGACTTCAGCAGGGCGCTCAGCGCGAAGCTTGCCGTACCGCCGCGGCCCGTCAGGCTGACGCTGGGCAGTTGCGCCAGGCGCGCCTGGCMGACCAGGTTGACGGACTCGAGCACGCGATACTCCGCTGCCACGATGTCAGGGCGCCGCGAGAGCAATTGCGACGGCAGCCCCGCCGGCACCACCGGCAGTTGCACGCGCTCTTGCAGTCGCCCGGCGGGCACCTTGAACACGCCAGCCGGTACGCCCACCAGCGTGGCCAGCGCGTTCTCGGAAATGTCGCGCGAGCGGCGCAGCTCCAGCAGGTCCTTGGTGAGCCGGTTGATCTCGGCCTGCTGCTGCATCACGCGGATCTTCGGGATCAGGCCGTTCTGGAACATGGCCTGGTAGGTGGTGAGGATCTGCTTGTTCCTCGCCAGCGTTTTGCTCTGCTGATCGATCTGTTCGTCGAACTGCAATATCTGGAAGTAGGTGGTGGACACATCCGAGACCAGGGTGAGGTAGCCGGCACGCCAATCCGCTTCGGTTGCGTTGAATTCGGCGGTCTGGGCCTGCACGCCCTTCTCCACCTTGCCCCATATATCGATGTCCCAGTTGACCTGGGTGCCGAGGTTGTAGGTCTTGACGAGCGACGTGCCCGTGCTCTTCTCGAAGCTTGCCCCTGCCCCCACGTCAAAAACCGGCAGCGCGCCGGCCTTGACCTCGGCGATCTGCGCGCCCGCCACCTTGATGCGCGCGGCCAGCACCTTGATGTCGTAGTTCCCCGCAATCGCCTTGTCGACCAGCCCATCCAGGTACGGATCCCGGAACGCCTGCCACCAGTTCAGCACGATCGTTTCCGCCGGCGAAACCGTGATCGATCCCTGGCGCGCCCAATCCGGCTTGGCCGGCGTTTCGGGCCGCTGGTACACCGGAGGACGAAAGTCGGCGCAAGCGGCCAGCACCAGCAGGCAGGCGCCTGCCATCAGGCACCGCCGCAAAGTGGTGCGCRCACCATGCACGAT
>NZ_JBFTSF010000304.1:0-6932 GCF_056399905.1 Cupriavidus sp. 01L46 | reverse complement strand
GGTCGTTCATGGCGCACGGCTCCTTCGACTACCCGGCCGATGCGCGCGGCTATAACTGGGGCGTGGCGCTCGAGTACGTCGGCGACATGTGGTCGGTGCGGCTTGGCCGCTTCTTGCAGCCGCTGGAGTCCAACGGGCTCGAACTCGATACGCGGATGTTCAAGCACTATGGCGACATCCTCGAGTTCGAAAAGCGCTACAACCTGGCCGGCCAGCCCGGCGTGGCGCGCCTGCTGCTCTGGCGCAACAAGGCGCGCATGGGCGCGTTCAGCGACGCGGCGCAACTCGGCGCCGCCACCGGCGCTACGCCGGACGTGGCCAATGTGCGCGAGGAGCACGCCAAGATCGGCGCGGGATTGTCGCTGATGCAGCGGGTCAACGAATCGCTCGGCGTGTTCGCGCGCGCCAATATGTCGGATGACAAGACCGAGACCTATGCCTTTACGGAAATCGGCCGCCAGGTCGCTGCCGGCGGCGTGCTCAACGGCAATGCGTGGGGCCGGCCGCGCGATGTGGTTGGGTTGGCGCTGTCGGTGAATATGCTGGGGTCGCGGCACCAGGCTTACCTGGCTGCCGGCGGGCAGGGCGCTTTCCTTGGCGATGGCGCGCTGCGCTATGGTCCTGAGCAGGTCGTTGAGCTGTTCTATAGCTTCCAGCCGGTCAAGTACCTGAGCATCAGCCCGGACTTCCAGTACATCCGCAATCCTGGCTACAACCGCGACCGCGGCCCGGCAAAGTTCTACGGCGTGCGCCTGCACGCGGAGTTCTGAGTCCCGGGGGCCGGGGCTTGCCGGTGGTTCAGTCGCCCAGCGCGCTCAACAATGCCCTGAGCTGCTTCGCCTTGGCGGGTCCAAGGCTGCGCACGATGCCGTCCTCATGCTGCTGCACCAGGCGATTGAGCCGCTTGGACAGTGCCAGTCCATCGTCGGTGGCATAAAGCAGCACGCGGCGGTTGTCGTGCAGGTCGGGGCTGCGCATGGCCAGGCCATGGCCGATCATGCGGTCAACCAGCTTGGTCAGGGTGGGCGGATGCATCGCCAGCGCCTGGGCCACCTCGCCCATGGCGTGCCCTTGCTCGTCCGCCAGCACCCGCAGCACTTTCCAATGTTCGACCTGTACGCCCTCCGCCGCCAGCGCCTGTTCCAGCCTGGCGTGGACGGCGAGGTGGGCGCGTGACAGGAGTTGGGCTAGGTAGCTGTCGAAATCGCTCATGGGCAGGCCTGCGTGAAACACTGCGTTAGTATACGGGAAAACTTTCCCAGGAAAGCTTTCTGGTCTTGTCCTCGCTTGCTATTCTTGCGGACCGAGGCGCGCAGACAAGACGCGGCGTTACCGCCCTGCCCGGCAAGGAGACGAAGCCATGCAATGGAAACCACGGCAGCCCAGTTGCGCCCCGGCGCCGGACGACCCGGCTTTGACCTGCCTGGTCGATGCACCGCCGGCTGGCTACGGCGCGCGCCGCGCCGATTGCCTGAACGTCGGCCTGCTAGTGCCGGTGCGGGGCGCCGCGGGGATCTGGGGCCCGTCGGCACGCGCCTGCGCGCAGCTCGCGGCGGAAGAACTGAACCGGCAGGGTGGCATACGCGGGCGGGAGATCCGCCTCCAGGTGTTCAACGCCGTCGACGAGTGCCGCGATATCCCCGACTTGCTTGGCGGCCTGGTGCGCGAGGGCGAACTCGACGCCGTGGTTGGCATGCATACCAGCGCGGTGCGCTCACGCGTGCGCGCCGCCACGGGGGGACGGATTCCGTTTGTCTATACGCCGCTCTATGAAGGCGGCGAGTGCGCGCCCGGTGTCTACGCGATCGGCGAGACACCGGATCAGCAACTCTTGCCCGCGCTGGCGGCGATGTATCGCCAGTACCGCGCGCGCCGCTGGGTGTTCGTCGGCAATGACTGCGTCTGGCCGCGTGCCTCGCACGGGCTGGCCAGCGGCGCACTGAGGGCGCTGGGCGGGGAAGTGCTGGCCGATCGTTATGTGGAACACGGTTGCGCGTCCTATCGCAAGGTCCTGCAGGAGATCGAGATGCTGCGGCCCGATGCGGTCCTGCTTTCGCTGATCGGGCAGGATGCCGTGCGTTTTAACCGCGAGTTCGGCGCATCGGGCCTGCAGCGGCGTGTGCGCCGGCTGTCGTGCGCCATCGAGGAAAACGGCCTGCTTGCCATCGGGGCCGCCAACACCGAGGGGCTGTTCGCGGCCGCCGGCTATTTCGCCGCCCTGCCCAGCGAAGCCAACATGGCCTTCAAGGAACGCTATCACAGCCGCTTTGGCGAACGGGCACCGGTGTTGAATGCGCTGGGGCAGTCCGTCTACGATGGCGTGCACTTTCTGGCGGCGCTGGCGGCTGCGCCGCAGCGCGCGCGGCGCACCGCGCCGCTGGTGTTCCGCAGCGTGCGCGGACTGTCCTGGCGCGGCAATGCACGGGTGCAGCAACCGGTCTTCCTGGCCGAGGCCAACGGCCACTTTTTCAACGTCGTCAGGCAACTCTGAGTCCACGGCCGTGTCGCCATGGTTTTCCCTAGCCGCTTWATGTTTTCCTTGGAAATTATTTCTTTGGAAAATAATATGACGGCTGCCCCAGGATAGCGGGCCATTCTTCTCATGCCTTCCCCACCTTTCCCACCTTGCATAGGAGTACGCCATGACCGTGAAGCGCCCCACCCAGGCCCAGATGCGCGAGCTGATCGCCAGCCTGCACATGACGATGAGCGAGGCCGAGTGCGCCGAGTACCTCGCCTTGATGGAGGGGAGCATCCAGGCCTACGACCGCGTTGACGAACTGCCTGACTTCCTGCCCGAGCCGAAGTACCCGCGCAGCGCGGGCTATCAGCCGCCGCCCCAGGAAAACCGCCTCAATGCCTGGTACGTCAGGACCGAAGTGAAGGGGGCCGCCGGCGGCGCGCTGGCAGGGCGCTCGGTCGTGCTCAAGGACAATATCTGCCTGGCCGGGGTGCCGATGATGAACGGCTCATCGACGCTGCAAGGCTACGTCCCCGATCTCGACGCCACCGTGGTGACGCGCATCCTCGACGCCGGCGGCACCATTGTCGGCAAGGCGCATTGCGAATGCTTCTGTCTGTCTGGCGGCAGCCATACCAACGCCACCGGCCCCGTGCACAACCCCTATCGGATGGGCTATATCGCGGGTGGGTCGTCCTCCGGCTGCGGCGCGCTGGTCGGGGCGGGCGAGGTGGAGATGGCGATCGGCGGCGACCAGGGCGGCTCGATCCGCATTCCGGCCGCGTTTTCGGGCTGTTATGGCATGAAGCCCACGCATGGGCTGGTTCCCTATACCGGCATCATGCCGATCGAATCCACCATCGACCACACCGGCCCGATGACCCGCACCGTGGCCGATAACGCCTTGCTGCTGGAAGTGATCGCCGGGGCGGATGGCCTGGACCCGCGCCAGTACGCGCCGAGGGTCGAGCGCTATACCGAGGCGCTCGGCAGGGGCGTGGCCGGCTTGCGCGTCGGCGTGGTGCGCGAAGGATTCGGCCTGGCCAACAGCGAGGCCGATGTCGATGCCAAGGTACGCGAGGGAGCCCAGCGCCTGGCGCGGCTTGGCGCGGTGGTGGAGGAAGTCAGCATTCCCATGCATCTGGACGGCGCCGCCATCTGGACGCCCATCGCGCTGGAAGGCTTGCAGGCGCAGATGATGCATGGCAACGGCATGGGCTTCAACTGGAAGGGCCTGTACACCACGAGCCTGCTGGAGCGCCATGCGGGCTGGCGCGGGCAGGCGGACCAGCTTTCGCCTTCGCTCAAGCTGTCGATGTTCGTCGGCGAGTTCTTCATGCAGCAGTATGGCGGGCGTTTCTATGCCAAGGCGCAGAACCTCGCGCGTCAGCTGCGACAGGCTTATGACGACACCTTGCAGCGCTATGACCTGCTGCTGATGCCGACCTTGCCGTTGAAGCCGCAGCCGATTCCCGCGCCCGGTGCGCCGCTGGCCGAAGTGATTCAGCGCGCCTTCGAGATGGTGGCCAATACGGCGCCGTTCGACGCCACCGGCCATCCGGCCATGAGCGTGCCCTGCGGGCTGGGCAACGGGCTGCCGATCGGCTTGATGCTGGTGGGCAAGCATTGGGATGAGGCGACCATCTACCGTGCCGCGCATGCCTTCGAGCAATCGGGAGACTGGCACAAGTTCTGATGGCGTAAAAAAGCCCGGCGCACGCGCCGGGCCTTCTCCCTTCTCTGCTGGCTGCAAGGCTTACGGCATCACTGCCGGGCGTTGCGCCGGTTGTCCGGCCAGGGCGTGTTGAAGTTGGTGCGGAACGGATTGATATCCAGCCCGCCGCGCCGTGTATAGCGCGCATAAACCGCCAGCTTCACCGGCTTGCACTGCCGCATCACGTCGGTGAAGATCCGCTCCACGCATTGCTCGTGGAACTCATTGTGGTTGCGGAACGAGATCAGGTACTTGAGCAGTCCTTCCTGGTTGATCGGCGCGCCCACGTAGCGGATCTGCACGCTGCCCCAGTCCGGCTGGCCGGTCACCAGGCAGTTGGACTTGAGCAGGTGCGAGACCAGTGTTTCTTCCACCGGCGGCTCGTCCTKGCTGGCATGCAGCAAATGGGGTGCCGGCTCGTAGATGTCGGTCTCGATGTCGAGCCGGTCCAGCTGCACGCCGTCCAGCTCGGCCATCTTCTGCGTGCCGAGATCGGCCTCGGTCACCAAGCGCACCTGCACCGTGCCGCCGGTGGCCTCGGACAGGTCGTGGTGCAGCAGCTGCTGCAACGCTTCGGGCGAGGCGATCTTGCTCTGGTTGAATGAATTCAGGTAGAGCTTGAACGACTTGGACTCGACGATGTTGGGCGTGTCGGCCGGAATGATGAAGCTGGCCAGCGCCACCTGCGGCTTGCCCTTCATGTTCAGCCACGACAGCTCGTACGCGTTCCAGATGTCCACGCCGAAGAACGGCAGCGCGCGGCCTTGCGCCAGGCCGATCTCCGTGCGCTTGGGCTGGCGCGGGATCGGAAACAGCAACGTCGGGTCGTACTCGGTCTTGTAGGCCGAGGGTTTGCCTAGCGGCGATTGTTCGGGAAGGCTCATGGTTGCCTCGGATGATCAGGACAGGAACAGCTTGTACACGGGATTCTCGGTCTCTTCCCAGTGTACATAGCCCAGCGTGGCGAGGAAGGCGCGGAAGGCGCGCTTCTCGTTCTTGGGCACCTGGATGCCGACCAGGATGTTGGAGGTGTCGCCGCCCTGGTTGCGGTAGTGGAACAGGCTGATATTCCAGTTCGGGCTCATGCTCGACAGGAAGCGCATCAGCGCGCCCGGCCGCTCGGGGAACTCGAATCGGTACAGCAGTTCGTCATGCGCCAGCGGCGAGTGCCCGCCCACCATGTAGCGGATGTGCTGCTTGGCCAACTCATCGTTGGACAGGTCTAGCGTATCGAAGCCGTGGCGGCGGAATCCGGCGGCGATCTTCTCGTTCTCCGCGCGGCTCGCAATCTGCACGCCGACGAAGATATGCGCCATGCTGTTGTCGGCGATGCGGTAGTTGAACTCGGYCACATTGCGCGTGCCGAGCTGCTCGCAGAAGCGCTTGAAGCTGCCGCGTTCCTCGGGGATGCTGACCGCGAAGATCGCCTCGCGCGCCTCGCCCACCTCGGCACGCTCCGCCACGAAGCGCAGGCGGTCGAAGTTCATGTTCGCGCCGCAGGCAATGGCCACCAGATGCTGGCCCTTGAGCTTCTCGCGCTCGGCGTAGAGCTTCAGGCCGGCCACGGCCATGGCGCCGGCCGGCTCCAGGATGCTGCGGGTGTCCTGAAACACGTCCTTGAGCCCGGCGCAGATGGCGTCGGTGTCCACCAGGATGATCTCGTCGACCAGCTCGCGTGTGATGCGGAAGGTTTCCTTGCCGACCAGCTTCACGGCGGTGCCGTCCGAGAACAGGCCCACTTCCTTGAGTTCCACGCGCTTGCCKGCGTCCACCGAGCGCTTCATCGCGTCSGAGTCSAMGGTCTGCACGCCRATCACCTTGATCTCCGGSCGCACGGCCTTGATGTACGACGCGATGCCGGAGATCAGGCCGCCACCGCCGATCGCCACGAACACCGCATGCAGCGGGCCTGGGTGCTGGCGCAGGATTTCCATGGCGATGGTGCCTTGGCCGGCGATGACTTCGGGATCGTCGAAAGGGTGGATGAAAGTCAGCTTGTGCTTTTTCTCCAGCACCGCGGCGTGGTTGTAGGCGTCGCTGTACGAGTCGCCGTGCAACACGATTTCCACCCACTCGCCGCCGCGCTCGCGTACCGCGTCGATCTTCACCTGCGGGGTGGTGACCGGCATCGCGATCAGCGCCTTGCACTTTAGGCGCGCGGCCGACAGCGCCACGCCCTGCGCGTGATTGCCGGCCGAGGCGGCGATCACGCCGCGCTTGAGCTCTTCCGGCGACAGCGAGGCCATCTTGTTGTACGCGCCGCGCAGCTTGAACGAGAACACCGGCTGGGTGTCCTCGCGCTTGAACCACACCTTGTTGCCGGTGCGTGCGGAGAGCAGGTTTGCGTAGGTGAGATCGGTCTCCTGGGCCACGTCGTACACCTTGGCGGTCAGGATCTTTCTCAGGTAATCGGGTTTGCGGGTCATCGTGGACAGCCGGGGCGGGGATTGGCGGAAACCGGTAATGATAATGGATGGCGGGGGGCGGCGATGGCTGCACCCCCGCGCAGGCGGCCGCGAAGCGCAGGCAAGCTCACCTTCGTGGGCCGGGCGCGTTGTGCACTGCAGCGGTGCCTGCACCGCCGTGGCGCGCCCAAGGGGCGCTTGCGCACCTTGTAGGACGAAGCCCGGTGGACGCTGCCGGAACACTCGTGATACGGTGTAACGCAATGCCTTCCCTACCTCTAATCGAACCGAACACCGCACTGTTCCTGGATTTCGACGGTACGCTGGCCGACCTTGCGCCGCGTCCTGACCT
>NZ_JBFTSF010000303.1:0-7056 GCF_056399905.1 Cupriavidus sp. 01L46 | reverse complement strand
CTCCCCGGCCGGCTGGCCGGGAGGAAGGCGTCACGCTGTCGGAGTGACACACGCAGAACCAAATGGAGAGTCCCGTGAGAATCCTGATCTGCGGACAGAACTATGCGCCGGAGCTGACCGGCATCGGCAAATACACCGCCGAGATGGCCGAAGCGCTGGCCGCCAGCGGGCATGAGGTACGCGTGGTCTGCGCGCCGCCCTACTACCCGGGCTGGCGCGTGGGCGATGGATATTCGGCCTGGCGCTACACCCGCGAGCTGCGCGGCGGCGTCCAGGTGCATCGCGCGCCGTTATGGGTGCCCGCGCGCCCGACCGGCGCCACGCGCGTGCTGCACCTCGCCAGCTTCGCGCTTGGCGTGCTGCCGTCCTTGTTCAGGCAGGTGCTATGGCGCCCGCACGCCGTGATGGCGATCGCGCCCAACCTGATGAGCGTGCCCGCCACATGGGTGGTGGCGCGCCTGGCCGGCGCCAGGACCTGGCTGCACGTGCAGGACTATGAAGTCGACGCTGCCTTTGAGCTGGGCATGCTCAAAGGCGCAAGGCTGCGGCGCGCGGCGCTTGCCACGGAGCGCCTGCTGATGCGTGGCTTCGACGTGGTGTCCACCATCTCGGAGAAGATGGCCGAGCATGCGGTGCGCAAGGGCGTGGCCAGCACGCGCGTGTTCCGCCTGCCCAACTGGGTGGACACCACCGCCATCTACCCGCTGGAGCGGCCCAGCACCTATCGCGAGGAGCTCGGMATCCCGCCGGACCAGAAGGTGGTGCTCTATGCGGGCAACATGGGCGAGAAGCAAGGACTGGACATCCTGGTGTGCGCGGTTGCCGCACTGGCCGGCAATGCCGGCATCACCTTTGTCTTCTGCGGCAACGGCCCGGCCCGGGCCATGCTGGAAACCCACTGCGCCGGGCTGGACAACTGCCGCTTCCTGCCGCTGCAGCCCGTCGACCGGCTTAACGAGCTGTTGAACCTGGCGGACATCCATGTGCTGCCCCAGCGCGGCGATGCGGCCGACCTGGTCATGCCCTCCAAGCTGACCGGCATGTTTGCCAGCGGCCGCGCCATCGTCGCCATGGCGCTGCCGGGGACCGAGCTGTTCGCGGCGGTATCGCCGCGCGGGGTTGCGGTGCCCCCGGACGACGTCGAGGCACTGGCGGGCGCCATCAAGCGGCTCGCGGCATCGCCCGCGCTGCGTGCGGAGCTGGGGGCCGCGGCGCGCGGCTACGCCGAGGCCACGCTGTCCGCCGCCGCCGTGCTGTCCCGCTTCGACGCCAGGCTGCGCGCCTTGTGCGGCGAAGGCGCGGCCCGGCCCGCGGCGGGCGAGCCCCGCGTGGCGGAGGAACTGCCGGCCAACGTGTTGCAGCCGGAGAAGGCGGAATAGGTGGAGCAGGCGCGATGGGCGCGATGGGCAATGGGCGGAGCAGGTGGCGTAGGCCGGGCATCGCGTTCGCAACAACAAGAATGCGGGCGCAGAACCTGGCGCAAAGACAAGGACAGGGGAGGTGAGGCATGTCAGCGACACAACCAGGAGCGGCGCCAGCACAAAGCCGCGTGGCAGCGCAGCCTTACGGCACGGCGACGACAAGCCATGCCGTGGGAACATTGCCCGCGCTCACCAGCATCCGCTTCCTGGCGGCCCTGACCGTCGTGCTCTGCCACTTCACCGAGATCGGCGTGCTCAACGGCCCGGCGTGGTTCCTGCAGCTGGCGGACGGCGGCCGCCCGGCTGTCTCGCTGTTCTTCGTGCTGTCCGGCTTTGTGCTGACCTTCACCTACCGGGGCAAGATCGGCCTGCCAGGCGGCGCTGCCGCGTTCTACGCGGCGCGCTTCGCCCGGATCTACCCGGTGCTGGTGCTGTCGCTGCTGTTATCGCTGCCGGTRACGGTGTGGCTCTTGCATACGGGCGACGGCGAGCTGTTGCGCGAGTGGTATGGGCTCAAGGGGTCGTACTTGGCCATGCTGGCGGCGAGCCTCGTGGCCCAGTTGCTGGCGCTGACCGCGTGGCTGCCGTTCTCGGCGCTCAACCAGCCCTGGAACGGACCGGCCTGGAGCATCTCCTGCGAGGCCTTCTTCTACGCCTTGTTTCCGTTGCTGCTACGCCGGCTGGAAAAGCGTGGCAGCGGCGCGCTCGCGCTGCTGTGCCTGGCGCTGTGGCTGTTGCAAGGTGCCTGGATCGCGCTGCTGCTGGCGGTGCTGCCGCCGTCCCGGCATGGCTTCCTGGTGGCGCAGTTTCCGCTGACCCACCTGTTCGAGTTCGTGCTCGGTGTCTGCGCGGGCATTGCCTACGCGCGGCTGCGTGGCGCCGGCGGCAGCTGGCACACGCTGGGCATGGGCTTGGTGGCGGTGGCGGTTTGCGCGGTCGGCACGCTGGCGGTGCTGCGCCCGCTCAGTCCCGCCTTCTACCTGCAGGCGCCGTTCTTTGGCGCGCTGATCCTTGGCCTTGCCTTGCTGGAGCGGCCGGTGGCAGGCGTGCTGCACCGGCGCTGGCTGGTGTCGCTTGGCGAAGCCAGCTTCGCGCTCTACCTGATTCACGTACCGCTGGCGCGCCTGGCTTACCTGGCCGGCTGGCGCCAGCAGGCAGGCTGGCTGGCGGTGGCGCTGGCCATCTTGCTGAGCCTGGCCATCTACCGCTATGTCGAGGAGCCGATGCGCCGGCAGTTGCGGCGCCGGCTGGCGCGCCCGCGCGTAGTGTCGCCTGTGGTGCCGCCTGCGGTGCCGTCGACAGTGCCGYCCGCATCCGCGGCCCAGGCACCGGCCGTACCAGTGCAAGCCGCCAACGGATGAAGGAGGGCCTGCCATGCGCAACCGCTTCGCGACCATCTGGATATGGCTGATGCTATGCCCGCTGGCAGTGGATTTCAAAAGTGTCGATGAAAACGGCAGCCGCCTGACGCAGATCCTGCTGACCCTGCCGGTGATCGCAGCGGGCATTGCCCTGGCCTTGATCGCGCCGCGCTTTGTCACGCGCACCCGGCTGAGCTCGGTGGTCATGGCCGCATTGCTGCTGACCGTGCCGGGCAGCATCGTCCCGCAGTTGGTCCAGGGCAACGATGTCGGCAATTACCTGCGCGTGCTGTTGCCGTTCATGCTGTTCCTGATCGGCTACCTGGCCGCGCGCCATCCGTGGCCGCAAGAGCGCCTGACGCAGATCGAGTCGGCGATGTTCGCCGCCATGGTGACGTCGCTGCTGTTCAGCTTTGCCTACGGCATGGCGGTGGGGGGCGGGCTGGAGACGGTGCGGTTCCGCATTGTCTCGGTGGTTTTCCTGGCGACGCAGGGCGTGCTGCTGCACGAGTTCGTCATTGCCAGGCGCGTGACCAGGTTCACCGTGCTGCTGTTCATCGGCACCGTGACCATCGAGATGCTCAGCGTCACGCGCAGCTTGCTGGTCGGCACGGCGTTGCTGTTCTGCTTTGCCACGTGGTTGAGCGCGGCGTCGCTGCGCCATCTGCTCAAGGCGGTGCTGCGCGCGGTCGTCATCACCACGGTGCTGGTAGGCGGCACCGCGTTGATCGGCTCGGCGCTGTTCCCGAGCGTCGCCGCGCACTGGACCCAGCGGATTGCGGCGGGCAAGGCTACCGCATCCGGCATCGACCCGACGACCGCCACCCKGCTCGCCGAGCTGAAGGACCAGTATGACCAGGTCACCTCGAACGCGACCTCGCTCGTGGTCGGCAAAGGCTACGGGCATTTCTATCGCTACTCGCCCGCTTACCTGAAGGCGCTCTCCGGGCAGATGAGCGAGAAAGAGTTCTACGCCATCAACGAATGGACGGCGGGACATAACTTTTGGGTCTACCAGTTGTTCGCGGGCGGCTTGCTGTTTGGCATTGCGTTTCCCGCCATCGTGCTGTTCTCGCTCTATCGAGGCAGCATGGCCTATCGCCACTGGCGGCGCGTGGCGCCGAACGCGCCCAACCTGGCCGTGATGGGCCGCGCCTTGCTGGTGCTGGCGGCGCTGCCGGCCACGTCGATCGGCGGCAATCCGCTGGGCCCGCGCTTCTCCGGCGTGGTGTACGGCGTGGCGCTGGGCTTGCTGGTGGCCACGCATGCGCAGCTGGCGCGCTCGACGGCCGCTAGGCTCGCCGCGCAGGGCGCGGCGGCGGCCGAACGCGCGCGGCAGGCGCAACAGGCAAGACAGCGAAGGCCCAGACGAGCCCCGCTGGCGGGGGCGCCCGCGCTCGGGCCCGGGCCCTATGCGTCGATGCTGAGAACAATAGCCCATGCGCCGGCTGCCAGCGCGGCCAGCGATGACCAGCCAGAGCGCGCGCCCAAGCGTCTGCGATTTGCCCCGCAAGGAGTCGACCGATGAACATCCTTCACCTGCTTTCATCGATCGATCCCAGGCTGGGCGGACCGGTGGAATGCGTGCGCCAGGGCAGCGCCCAGCTTGTCGCGCAGGGCCATCGTGTGGAGGTGCTGTCACTCGATCCGCCGGATGCCCCCTACCTGGCCGATTTCCCCTTGYCTTTGCATGTGCTGGGCCCCGCGCGCGGCTACTACCACTACTCGCCGCGCCTGGTGCCCTGGCTGCGCGAGCATGCGCAGGAGTTCGATGCGGTCATCATCAACGGCCTGTGGCAATACCATGGCTTTGGCGCATGGCGCGCACTGCGCAAGCTGCAGGTGCCGTACTACGTCTACCCGCACGGCATGCTCGATCCCTGGTTCAAGCGCGCCTACCCGCGCAAGCACCTGAAGAAGTGGCTCTACTGGCCGTGGGCCGAGTACCGCGTACTGCGCGACGCGCGAGCCGTGTTGTTTACCGCCGAGGAAGAGCGGCGCCTGGCCGGCCAGTCCTTCTGGCTGTACCGCGCCAGGGAATCGGTCGTGAGCCTTGGCACGCAGCCGCCGCCCMCGGAGCACGACGCCGACGGCGTGGCGTTGCGCGAGCGCTTCCTGGCGGCATACCCCGAGCTGCGCGGCAAGCGCATCGTCTTGTTTCTTGGCCGCGTGCACGAGAAGAAAGGCTGCGACCTGCTGATCGACGCCTTTGCCCGCGTGGCGGCGCTGGACCCGCAGGCGCACCTCGTGATCGCGGGCCCCGATAGCGCTGGATGGGTGCCGCGGCTGCAATCGCAGGCCGCGGCGCGTGGCATCGACGCACGCGTGAGCTGGCCCGGCATGCTGCGCGCAGAGATGAAGTGGGGTGCGTTCTACGCCAGCGATGTGTTCGCGCTGCCCTCGCACCAGGAGAATTTCGGCATCGCGGTGGCCGAGGCGCTGGGTTGCGCCGTGCCCGCGCTGATCTCCGACAAGGTCAACATCTGGCGCGAGATCGAGCGCGACGGCGCGGGCCTTGCCGCGCCCGACACCGTCGAAGGATGCGAGGCGCTGCTGCGCCGCTGGCTCTCCATGGACGACGCCCAGCGCGTGCAGATGCGCGCCTGCGCCAAGGCCACGTTCAACCGGCGCTTCACCGTGGAAAGCATGGCTCGCGACCTGCTGCGCGTGCTGCAGTCCGGCGAGCCGGCGCAGGCCGTGATGGAGCCCGAGTGGCTGGGCCGGGATGCCTGATACGGGATGCGGCATGGGTCCGGCAGCGCACGCGCTTGGCCGCGGTTAGCGCAATGTTGGCGCACGCGAGCGAGGGCGCCGTACGAAGATGGAAGCGGGAAGGGTAGTGGCAATCCATTCTGAAGCCGGCCAACAGGGGGAGCAGTAGATGTTCATCGACACCAGAAAGCTCGAAGAGGACACCGTGGTGCATGCCACCGTCTGCATCATTGGCGCCGGGGTGGCTGGCATCACGCTGGCGCTGGAGATGCAGCGGCTGGGCATCGATGCCTGCTTGCTGGAGAGCGGCGGCTACAAGGCCGACGACGACACGCGCGACCTCTATCGCGGCGAGAACATCGGGCTGCCCTACACCTTCGCCGATGGCAGCCGCAGCCGCTTTCTCGGCGGCAGCAGCAATTGCTGGGGTGGCTGGTGCCGCCCGCTGGACCCGTGGGACCTGGAAAAGCGCAGCTGGGTGGCGCACAGCGGCTGGCCGTTCGGGCTCGATGAGCTCACCCCATACTACGAACGCACCCATGCGCTGCTCAAGCTCGGGCCCAACAACTTCGATCCCGCATACTGGGAGGCCGCCATCCGCCGTCCGGACGTGCGGCGCCTGCCGCTGATCGGCGAGCATGTCCGCGACACGATCTCGCAGTTCAGCCCACCGGCCCGCTTTGGCAAGCTGTACCGCGAGCCACTGGAACAGTCGCATCGCGTCAAGGTGTATCTCTATGCCAACGTGGTCGATATCGGCACCAATGCCGATGCCACGGCGGTGACGGAGGTCTCGGTCGYCACGCTCAGCGGGCGGCACGTCRAGGTGGCGGCGCGCTTGTTCGTGCTGGCCACGGGCGGCATCGAAAACGCGCGCCTGCTGCTGGCATCGAACAAGGTGCAGCCTGCCGGCCTGGGCAACGGCGCGGATCTGGTGGGCCGCTATTTCATGGACCATCCGCGGCTGATGTCCGGCAGTGTCCGCTTCAACAAGGGATGGGCGCGCAACAAGCTCTACGACATCAAGTACCACTACCAGAACGCCGCGGTGAGTGCCAACGGCACCTACGTGTCTTCGCAGTTCGCGCTCAAGCCCGCGGTGCTGGAGCGCGAAGGCCTGCTCAATGCGCGGGTGTGGTTCTTCTCGATGTTCTACGGCGAAGGCAGCAAGGGCGCGGAGGCGCTGTTCCGCACCAAGCAGGCACTGTTGAAGAAGGACCAGCCAGGCCACAGCCTCACCCGGGACCTGCTGACCATGGCCGCGCATCCGGTCGACACCGTGGGCTTCGGGCTGACCCGGCTGATGCAGCCGCGCTCGCTGATCACCGACGTCAAGATGCAGGCTATCGTGGAGGCCGATCCCGATCCGGACAGCCGGGTGACGCTKTCCGAACACCGCGACCGGCTCGGCGTGCCGCGAGTGCGCGTGCACTGGCGCGTGGGCAGCCTGGTGCAGCGTACCTTCGACCGCACCTTTGCGCTGCTGGCGCAGGAGCTGCAAAGCAGCGGCGTGGCGCAAGTCACGCTGGATCCACCCGTGGAGGGCCAGCCCTGGCCGGCCG
>NZ_JBFTSF010000302.1:0-8605 GCF_056399905.1 Cupriavidus sp. 01L46 | reverse complement strand
GGCCATGGAAGGCAGCAGCAGCCGCGTGCCGCGATTCGAGCAGAATATGAAACGCGTGCTGGGCGTGCCGAGCCAGTCGGTCGCGTTGCTCACCACGCTGCTGCTGCGCGGGCCCCAGACGGCCGCGGAACTGAGACTGAACTCCGCGCGCCTGCACGCATTTGCCGACATCTCGTCGGTCGAGGTGTTCCTGGAAGAGCTGGCCGCCGCCGGGCCACCCTTCGTCGTCAAGCTGCCGCGCGCTCCCGGCGGACGTGAGAACCGCTGGATGCACCTGCTGTGCGGCGAAGTCAGCATCGATGACATCGGCGAGCGCGGCGGCACTGACGACAGCATCTCGCCCTCCGAATTCGAGTCGCTCAAAGCCGAGCAAAAGGAACTGGCGGAAAAGGTGAACCGGCTTCAGGCGCTGGTGGAGCGCATGGCGGGCGAACTCGGCATTGCGATCGACAAAGCAGCGCTTTAGTCGCTGGCGCTGGGAGATTGCATTCTCCAGCCGGTAAAAATGTGCCGGGTAATCTATTTCTCGCTCGGATCGGCGACGAACCCGGCTAAAGCCTGAAACCGAATGGCCTCGGTGCGCGCCGCGGGCGGTTCCCAGCCTGTCGACGCGCCACAACAGATGTCGTTGGCCCGATTAGTGCTTGCGCGTATGATCGGGCATGGATGCTCCCTATTCACCGCGAGGCCGCAAACCCGATTGTCACGGCTTCGCCAAGCCCCCATGGCACAGCCTTCCAGGGCAGATCAGGACACTACGCTGTCACAATACTGTCCTTGAAAGGCAGCCATACTTTGCAGTCCAAACACGTTGAGGCCTTTGACGATGCGCGTGACGATTCGCACCATTACCATTCCAGGAAGCCAAGGCCGGGCCGCCCTTCACCAGGCCGTCGTGTATGCCACGACGGAGCAGGAGGCTGTACCACTCATGACGAGTGACTGGAGCCAGCGCGAGCCCGAAGTCTTCATGGCTGCCCAGACTTGGGCAAGACGCAATACCTACATCGTTTCGAATCCCCGCACTGGTGCATTTTACGGAAGCCCTGTCGGGCGCTAGGCAGCGCCGCCGACAGTGTGCAAGGGGGCGCCGCACAAGTGCCCCACCGTCAAGCACCCGGGCCCGATGCAGACATTGCGTGCCTGGTGAGCGCCTTCAACGAAGGCCCGGGCACCTTTCGCTCTGGCACTTTCGCCCCCTAATGTATGGACATGGCGCGCCTCGCGCCAGTGGCTGAGCGCTCGCTCGTTATTCGCTATCATGCCGCACCACATCCCCTCGAAGGGCAAGCGCCATGGCCGGCGTTTTCCACGCCGGCCATGGGCGGCCACACCGAAAACAACAATGACAACTCCATCCCTCGCCGACCGCCTGCGCCAACCGCGCGTGCTGCTGGTGCCCGGCGTCTACGACGCGTTCTCGGCGCTGGTCGCCGCGCAAGCGGGATTTGAAGCGCTCTACCTGTCTGGCGCCGCCGTGGCCTACACGCAGCTCGGGCGCTCGGACGTGGGCCTGACCACCGCCACCGAGACGGTGGATATCGTCGGCAGGATCACCGACCGCGTCGACTTGCCGCTGATCGTCGATGCCGATACCGGCTACGGCAATGCGCTCAACGTGATCCGGACCGTGCGCACGCTGGAACGCGCCGGCGCGGCCATGATCCAGCTCGAGGATCAGACCTTTCCCAAGCGCTGCGGCCACCTGGACAACAAGCGCGTTGTCGCGGCAGCCGAGATGTGCGGCAAGCTCAAGGCCGCACTGGACGCGCGCGCTTCGTCGCGCACGCTGATCCTGGCCCGCACCGATGCGGTGGCCATCGAGGGACTGGACGCGGCGATCGAACGCGCCGAGGCCTATGTGGCATGCGGCGTCGACGCGCTGTTTATCGAAGCCTTGCGCACCGAGCAAGACATGGCGCGCGTCTGCGCGCACTTTGCCGGGCGCGTTCCCTTGCTGGCCAATATGGTGGAAGGTGGCAAGACGCCAGTGCAGAGCGCCGCCGAACTTGCCGGCCGGGGCTTTCGCATCGTGATTTTCCCGGGTGGCGTGGTGCGCTTCATCGGCGCGCAGATGAAGCGCTACTACGGCAGCCTGCTCGAACATGGCACCACCGCGCCGATGCGCGATGCCATGCTGGATTTCGACGGGCTGAACGGCGTCATCGGTACGCCGGAGCTGATCGCGCAGGGGCAGCGCTACGGCGAGTGAGCCATGGCCGTTGGCGAGGGCAGCAAGCGGCACCTGAAATGCGCCATCGCCCTCTTGCAGGCGCCGAGCGCTTGTCGTACGCTGCCTGCCCCGGGCTGCGCCAGCCAGCCCGTCACCCGGAACGCCTGTCATGTCTCACCCGAAACCCGCCAGCTCGCTGGTCTACTCCACCGAACACGGCCGCATGTGCCCCGGCTGCGGCAATGCGCTGGCGGCCTGCACGTGCGGCAAGGCGCAGCCCGCCGCGCAAGGGGACGGCATCGTGCGGGTGTCGCGGGAGACCAAGGGCCGCAAGGGCAAGGGAGTGACGCTGGTGCGCGGCGTGGCGCTGGACGCGCTGTCGCTGGCGCAGTTGGGCAAGGAACTGAAGGCCGCCTGCGGCTCGGGCGGCACCGTCAAGGACGGCGTGATCGAAATCCAGGGCGACCACTGCGACACGGTAGTGGAAAAACTCAAGCAGCGCGGGATGACCGCCAAGCGGGCCGGCGGCTGAGCGCCCCTGGCCGGCGCGTCAACGGGCCATGAAAGGCCATGAAGGGCCTTGAGCAGCCCCCTGGCCAGCCCCTTAGCGGGTGCGCTGCTTGTAGACGATGGTGCCGTCGGACTTGCGCTGGGGCACGACCGGGTTGCGGGAGTTGCACACCGGGCAGCGAAACAGCGGTCCCTGGCCTTCGTCCTTGACCGTGACGTCCTTGGGGTCCCAACGCGTCTGGCACGACTGGTTCTGGCAGGTATAAAACATCTTCATTCTCCGTATTAGGCGCGGATCGTAGCATGGTGGCAGCCTCGGGCCGCTCCGGCGCCGCTCTGCAGCCGCTCTGCAGCCGCTCTTGCCGCCGCTTTTGCCGCCGCTACTGCCACCCCGGCTGCGGCGCCTTCGCCCTCCTCAGCCCCACTGCCCATTCTGCTCCGTTTCCGAAAACGGATAAGCCTGCGCCTGAGCATTACCCCCCCACATGGCCCTCCATGCACAGCAACCGTGCAGGTTCGCCGTGGCGCCGGATGGCGCGCACCGCGGGCAGGCGCGCCCGCCGCGCCGTGTGGGCGCCATGCACCGCATGGCCACCATGACGGCACACACCAGCGTGCCACGCAGCCGGGCCGGCATTGGTGAATATCCCCGTGCCGCCGTTGCCGATTTCGGATAACGCCCGCGCCGCCCCCGTTCGTAGACTGGCCCCATTGCAAAGCGCATCCCAAGGAGCCATCCAGTGAACGAGGTAAGCACCAGGGCCATCACCCGACGGCCTGGCGTGGTACGCAGATTAGCCGCAGCGACGATGTTGAGCGTGCTAGCCTTGCCAGCCGCCGCCGCCAATGCCGGCCACGCCAGCGATGCCACCAACACCGGCGAACTGCAGCCGGAAACCCTCTCCGTGCTGCCGCTCGCGCCCGCCGACGATGGCCGGCTCTACATCTCCGATGTGGCGTTCAAGCACATGGTGGACGGGCGCCTGCACGTGGTGGACGGCAAGCGCATGCGCTACCTTGGGCTGGTGCCCACCGCGTTCGGCGGCCAGAGCGTGTTGTCCCCGGACAAGCGCACGCTGTATGTGATCTCCACGTTCTACACGCGGCTCGCGCGCGGCGAGCGGGCCGATGTGGTGAGCCTGTACGACACCGCCACGCTGGCCTACCGCAGCGAGATCGTGATCCCGCCCAAGCACGCACAGTCACTGAACTACCGGGGCATCGCCGCGGTATCCGCCGACGGGCATTTTCTCTATGTGCAGAATGCCACGCCCGCCACCTCGGTCAGCATCGTCGACCTGCAGGCCGGCAAGTTCGTGGCGGAGGCGCAAACCCCAGGCTGCTGGGGCATATTTGCCACCGAGGCGTCCAGCCAGCGTTTTCGCACCCTGTGCAGCGACGGCACGATGCTGACGGTGACGCATGACGCCGCCGGCCAGCCCAGCGGGCAAAAGCGCAGCGCGCGCATGTTCGATCCCGATGCCGATCCGGTCTTCCTGCACAGCGAGCGCGTGGGCAACACGCTGACCTTCGTGTCCTTCAACGGCAACGTCTACAGCGCGGATCTCTCGGGCGAGACACCCGTCTTCGCGCAGCCCTGGCCCGTGGTGGACGCGGCGGACCGCAAGGCGGGCTGGAAGCCGGGCGGCTACCAGTTGTTCGCGCTGCACGCGGCCACGGGCCGCCTGTACCTGGGCATGCATCCGCGCAGCAAGGAGGGATCGCACAAGACCCCCGCCGCCGAGATCTGGACCATCGACCTGGCGCAGCACAAGCGCATCGCCCGCGCGCCGGGGCAGAATGCGCTGGCGCTCACCATCACGCAAGGGCCGCGGCCGACGCTGTATGTGCTGGACGCCGCCAAGGCCGGCGTGGTGTCGCTGGACCCGGCCCGGGGCCTCAAGCCGGTGGCGCGCCTGGACCAGGTGGCGGAGAACGCGGTGCAGCTGGAGCTGCATCAATGAGCGCCGCCGCCGTGGTCTCCGACGTGTTGCGCGATCCGGTCGTGGTGGCGGCATGTTCCGCCGCCGCCGCACTGGTACTGGCGCACTCCCTGTGGCCCAAGCTGCGCGACTTCTCCGGCTTCTGGGGCGCCGTCAGCGCCTACCGGCTGGTGCCCGACGCATGGTCGCGCCCGGTAGCGCTTGCCTACCTGGGCGCCGAGATGGCCAGCCTGGCGGCGCTGGTTGCCGCGCCGCTGCACCCGGGCGCGGCGCTGCTGGCCGCATGCGTGGTGGCGGTAGCCAGCGCAGCGGTGGGCATCAACCTGCTGCGCGGGCGGCGCGACATCCGCTGCGGCTGCGGCAGCGACGCCGACAACCTGCGGCTATCAACTGGCCTGCTGCTGCGCAACCTTGGCTTGCTCGCCGTGCTGGTACTGGCCACCATCGCCGCGGCCGGACTGGCGGCCGGCGCGGCACCCCGTGCGTTCACGCGGCTCGACACCCTGGCCGCCGGCTTCTGCGCGCTCGCGCTGTTGCTGCTCTGGCTCGGCGCCACGCAATTGCTGGTCAATGCCGACCGCGCTACCCGCCGCACCGGCCACCTGGCTTCCAGCCACCCTACGCATTCCACCCTCTCGTGAGACTCCCATGACTGCCCTTGTGATTGCCAATATCGTGCTGTGGATTGCCGTGCTGGCGCTGCTCTTCGGTTTCTATGCCCTGGCCCGCCAGGTCGGCATCCTGTTCGAGCGCGTCGCGCCGATGGGCGCGCTGGTGATCGACGCCGGCCCGCGCGTGGGCGAGGCGCTGCCGCCCTTTGCCTTGCAGGATGTGCGCGGCGGCCCGGTGGCGGTGGGCGGCGCGCAGCCCCGCAGCACGCTGCTGTTCTTTCTCTCGCCTACCTGCCCGGTCTGCAAGAAGCTGCTGCCGGTACTCAAGTCGATGCAGGCCAGCGAGGCCGGCTGGCTGCGCGTGGTGCTCGCCTCCGACGGCGAACAGCCCGAGCACCTGGCCTTCCTGCGCCAGGCAGGGCTGGAA
Source organism: Cupriavidus sp. 01L46 (assembly GCF_056399905.1). Classification (NCBI taxonomy): domain Bacteria; kingdom Pseudomonadati; phylum Pseudomonadota; class Betaproteobacteria; order Burkholderiales; family Burkholderiaceae; genus Cupriavidus; species Cupriavidus sp. 01L46. The sequence goes on along the minus strand of NZ_JBFTSF010000302.1, from coordinate 2,941 downwards.
GCCTTCCCCTATGTGCTGTCGCCCGAGCTCGGCATGCACCTGCAGATCGGCAAGCTGCCGTACGGCGTGCTGATGGACGAGCGTGGCACGCTGCGCGCCAAGGGCCTGGTGAATTCGCGCGAGCAGCTGGAGAGCCTGTTCACCGCGATGGACCTTAACGTGGGCTCGGTGCAGCAGTTCCTGGAAACGCGTGCCTGAAGGCAGGGAGAGAAAAACCATGTGGATGGACCGATTCTTCGAACGCCAGACCCGGCGCGCGGCGCAGCGCACGAGCCGGCGCAGCGTGCTGGCCACGCTTGGCAAGGTCATGGTGGGGACCATGGCCTTGCCAGTGCTGCCCTTCGACCGCAGCGCGCACGCGGCCAGAGCGCACGGCAGCAAGGCCGCCGGCCCGCAAGCGCAGGACGAAACCGCGTGCGACTACTGGAAGTACTGCGCGGTGGATGGCTTTCTGTGCGCATGCTGCGGCGGCACTTCCACCTCCTGCCCGCCCGGCACCGAGCCCTCGCGCGTGTCGTGGGTCGGCACCTGCCATAACCCGGCCGACGGCAGGGCCTACATGGTCAGCTACAACGATTGCTGCGGCAAGACCACCTGCGGGCGCTGCGAGTGCAACACCAACGAGCGCGAACGGCCGGGCTACCGGCTGGGCGTGCACAACGATGTGAACTGGTGCATGAGCAACGACAGCACCATGTTCCATTGCACCACCTCGATCATTCTCGGAGTCCAGGAATGAAGCGGTCTCTCACACATCTCGCGCTGTGCCTGGCATGCGTGGCGCCCGCCAGCATCGCCCTGGCCGAGTCGCTGGCCGACCAGGGCAAGGCCTTGTTCGGCACGCACTGCGCCGCTTGCCACAATGCCGATGCCTCCGGCATCGCCGGCGTGGCGCCGCCGCTGGCCGGCGCGCTGCGCGAGCGGCTCGCCACACCGGCAGGGCAGGCCTACCTGGCCAATGTGCTGACCCACGGCCTCGCTGGCCCGATCCAGTCGCAGGGCCAGTCGTTCAACGGCGTCATGCCCAGCTTCGCCACTCTGCCGGATGCCTCGCTGGCCGCCGTGCTGTCGTGGCTGGCGGTGAGCAACGGCGCGCCCGAGCCGGCCGTGAACACCGATACGCTGGCCCGCGCGCGCGCCGAGCGCAAGACCCCGGGCGCCGTACCGTGCCCTTGCTGCTTGCCACGCCGGCCGGGCGCGCGTTCCTGATCCAGGTGCCGGGCACCTCGGCCTCGGCCCTGAGCGACGCGGAGATCGCCGGGCTGATGAACTGGCTGATGCCCGCGCTCACCGGCCACAACGACGTGCAGGCGTTCAGCACCGAGGAGGTAGGCCGCTATCGCCGCCAGCCGCTCGACGACGTGAGCGCGCACCGCGCGGCGATCCTGGGCAGTGGCCCGACGCCGGCGCCGGACAAGACCGCTCGCGCGAGCGCCGGGCCAATGTGACAAACTCACGCAAACAAAGACGCGGGACAAAAAAAACCGGAACGAGGAACGACACGATGACCCCCACAGGCAACACAGACCGTGATAGCGGCAATGCGCGCAACGCCGTCAATGGCCCCGCCCCCGGACAACCTTCGCGGCGCCATTTGCTGGGCCACCTGGCAGGCGCCACGCTAGCCGGCATCGCCGCTGGCGTCACTACCAGCAGCGCCAGCGCGGCGCCCCCCGCCGGCAAGCACGGCGCACCGGGCGCATCCGGCCCCGCCACCACGGCTAGCGGCCCGAATCCCATCGTCATGATGCCGGCCTGGCAACTCTCGCGCGAGATCCATGCCCGCAAGCTGTCGGCCCGCGAAGTCATGGCGGCCTACCTGGACCACATCGCACGGGTAAATCCCGGCGCCAACGCCATCGTCGCGCTGCGCGAGCCGGAAGTGCTGCTGCAGGAAGCCACCGCCTGCGACCAGGCCCTCGCCGCCGGCCGCTCAGCCGGCTGGATGCACGGCATGCCGCAAGCCCCCAAGGACCTGGCGCTCACGCGCGGCATCCGCACCACCTTCGGCTCACCCATCTTCCGGGACAACGTGCCCACGGCGGACGCCATCATCGTGGAGCGCGCACGCGCCGCCGGCGCCGTGCTGATCGGCAAGACCAACACGCCGGAGTTCGGCCTGGGCTCGCAAACCTTCAACCCCGTCTACGGCGCCACCCGCAATCCCTTTGATGCAAGCCGCACCGCCGGCGGCAGCAGCGGCGGCGCGGCCGCCGCGCTGGCGCTGCGCATGCTGCCGGTAGCGGACGGCAGCGACTTCGGCGGCTCGCTGCGCAACCCKGCCGGCTTTTGCAACGTCTACGGCATGCGCCCCAGCGCCGGCCGCGTGCCCTACGGCCCCGCCCCGGAAGTCTTTATCCAGCAACTCGGCTACGAAGGGCCCATGGCTCGCACCGTCGCCGACGTGGCCCTGCTGCTGGCCACACAGGCCGGCCCCGATGCGCGCACGCCGCAGGCGCTCGCGCAGGACCCGGTACTGGCCACGCTCACCCCGGCCAATGTGGCCGACGTGCTGAAGACCAACCTCAAGGGCAAGCGCGTGGCATGGCTGGGCGACTGGGACGGCTACCTGCCCATGGAAGCCGGCATCCTGCCGCTGTGCGAGGATGCCCTCAACGCCTTCCCGGCCTTTGGCGTGCAAGTGGAAGCCATCAAGCCCCCGTTCTCGCCGGAACGGCTCTGGAAGACCTGGCTGGTGCACCGTCATTTCCTGGTCGGCAACGGCATGCTGCCCTTCTACCAGGACCCGGCCAAGCGCGCGCTGCTCAAGGACTCCGCGATCTGGGAGATCGAAGGCATGCTCAAGCTCAACGCAAGCGACGTCTATGCCGCCAGCATGGAACGCAGCGCCTGGTATCAAGCGCTGCTTGGCGTGTTCAAGCAGTTCGACTACATCGCGGTGCCGACAGCGCAAGTCTTCCCATTCGATGTGAACCAGCCC
>NZ_JBFTSF010000301.1:0-7062 GCF_056399905.1 Cupriavidus sp. 01L46 | reverse complement strand
GCCAAACAGTATCCGGCCATGAAAGCCATCGAACTCAAAGACGTTCGCAAGCGCTACCGCAATCTGCAGGCGCTCAAGGGCGTCAGCTTCACCGTCGAGCGAGGAGAATTCTTCGGCCTGCTCGGCCCCAACGGTGCAGGCAAGACCACGCTGATCTCCATCCTGGCGGGCCTGAACCGTGCCGATTCCGGCAGCGTCAGTGTGCTCGGCCACGACGTGGTGGCCGATTACCGGCTGGCGCGGCGCATGTTGGGCGTGGTGCCGCAGGAACTGGTCTTCGATCCCTTCTTCACGGTGCGCGAGACGCTGCGCCTGCAGTCCGGCTACTTCGGCCTGACCCGCAATGACGACTGGATCGACGAGATCATGGCCAACCTCGATCTCACCAACAAGGCCGACGCCAACATGCGCCAGCTCTCCGGCGGCATGAAGCGCCGCGTGCTGGTGGCCCAGGCGCTGGTGCACCGGCCGCCGGTCATCGTGCTCGACGAGCCCACCGCCGGGGTTGACGTGGAGTTGCGCCAAACGCTGTGGAAGTTCATTTCGCGCCTGAATCGCGAGGGCCACACCATCATCCTGACCACGCACTACCTGGAAGAGGCCGAGGCGCTGTGTGACCGCATCGCCATGCTCAAGTTCGGCGAGGTGGTGGCGCTGGACCGCACCAGCAACCTGCTGAGCCAGTTCGCCGGGCTGCAGCTGGCGCTGACATTTTCCCGTGGTACCTTGCCGGCCACGCTTGAGCCGCTGCGCATGCCTTCCTCCAACCCGGGCGAACGCGCGGTGCGGCTGCGGCTGTCGGGCTACCCGGCGGTGGAGCCGATCCTGGCCGCCTGCCGCGAGGCCGGCTGCGAGATCGAAGACATGGAAATCAACAAGGCAGACCTGGAGGACGTGTTCGTGCAGATCATGCGGCGCGAAGGCCATATGCCTGGCGCGCTGCCGGATACGGCGATAGGGGCTGCAGCATGAAGATGCCGACCGAATTCGACGCTACGCGAGACGCCATCAACACCCACCTTGCGCCGATGGCGGTGGGAGGGCTGGTAGGCTTTCGCACGCTGCTCTACAAGGAAGTGCTGCGTTTCTGGAAGGTCAGCTTCCAGACCGTGGCGGCGCCGGTGCTCACCGCGATCCTGTACCTGTTGATCTTCGGCCACGTGCTTGAGAACCGGGTGAAGGTGTACGACCAGATCAGCTATACCGCGTTCTTGGTGCCGGGGCTGGTGATGATGAGCGTGCTGCAGAACGCCTTCGCCAATAGTTCGTCGTCGCTGATCCAGTCCAAAATCACCGGCAACCTGGTGTTCATCATGCTGCCGCCGCTGTCGCACTGGGAAATGTTCGGCGCCTATGTGGTGGCGTCCATCGTGCGCGGCCTGGCCGTGGGCCTGGGCGTGTTGCTGGTGACGGCCTGGTTCGCCAACCTGCATTTCGCCAACATTGCGTGGATCCTGGTGTTTGCCGTGCTGGGGGCGGCGATCCTTGGCACGCTGGGGCTGATCGCCGGGATCTGGGCCGAGAAATTCGACCAGCTCGCGGCCTTCCAGAACTTCCTGATCATGCCGGCCACCTTCTTGTCCGGCGTGTTTTATTCGATCCACTCGCTGCCTCCTTTCTGGCAGGCGGTGTCGCACGCCAATCCGTTCTTCTACATGATCGACGGCTTCCGCTATGGCTTTTTTGGCGTCTCCGACGTGGCGCCGGCCTTCAGCCTCGCAGTCGTGGGTACGGCCTTCGTGGTGCTTGCCACGGTCGCGCTGCAGCTGCTCAAGAGCGGCTACAAGCTGCGCCACTGAACGCTACCCACAAGAAAAAGCAGAACGCCAAGAGCCCATCTATCTGGATCCGGAACCGCAAGCGAATCAACGCGAAAAGACCACCATGCTGCCTACACCCCAACAAGTCAGTGACTACATCGCCCAAGGGCTGTCCTGCGAACACCTGGAAGTGGAGGGCGACGGCCAGCACTTCTTTGCCACCATCGTCAGCGCCCAGTTTGACGGCAAGCGCCTGATCCAGCGGCACCAGCAGGTCTATGCCGCGCTGGGCGACCGCATGCGCGCCGAGATCCACGCCCTGTCGATGAAGACGCTGACGCCGGCCGAATGGCAGGCGCAGGCGGGCGAGGGCAAGCAGTAAGCTAAGCGCCGGAACAAGGCGGACTCGCACGAATAAATACGGACCAACAAGCTGGCCGCCCGACAGGCCGGACATGACAATCAGGGTCCGCGCCACGCGCGCGGCGGCCCACGGGTATCAGATGCTGCGGCGGCGCGCCTTGACGCACCGCCACGGACCGTAATGAAACATGCCGGACGCCAGCGGGCGGCCGGCCGGAATTGAAAGAACATGGACAAACTCGAGATCCAGGGCAATGGCCCGCTGCGAGGCGAGATCCGCGTATCCGGCGCCAAGAACGCCGCGCTGCCGATCCTGTGCGCGGGGCTGCTTAGCGCCGACACCATCTCGCTCGACAACGTTCCCAGGCTGCAGGACGTGGGTACCACGCTCAAGCTGCTGCGCCAGATGGGCATGAAGGCCGAGCAGGACGGCACGCGCGTGACGCTCAACGGCGCCGAAGTCAACTCGCCCGAGGCTCCCTACGAGCTGGTCAAGACCATGCGCGCATCCATCCTGGTGCTGGGTCCGCTGGTGGCACGCTTTGGCGAAGCGCGCGTATCGTTGCCCGGCGGCTGCGCCATTGGCGCGCGCCCGGTCGACCAGCACATCAAGGGCCTGCAGGCCATGGGCGCCGAGATCAGCATCGAGCACKGCTTCATCCATGCTCGCGCCAAGCGCCTGAAGGGCGCGCGCGTTGTGACCGACATGATCACCGTGACCGGCACCGAGAACCTGCTGATGGCCGCCACGCTGGCCGACGGCGAGACCGTGCTCGAGAACGCCGCGCGTGAGCCCGAAGTGACCGACCTGGCCAACCTGCTGGTCAAGATGGGGGCTCGCATCGAGGGCATCGGCACCGACCGTCTTGTCATCCAGGGCGTGGATCGCCTGCATGGCGCCAGCCATGCCGTGATCGCCGACCGCATCGAGGCCGGCACCTTCCTGTGCGCGGCCGCCGCGACGCTGGGCGATGTGGTGCTGCGCGGCGTGTCGCCGCACATCCTGGACACGGTGCTCGACAAGCTGCGCGAAGCCGGCGCCGCCATCGAGGCCGGCGAAGACTGGATCCGCCTGACGATGGCCCAGCGCCCGCAGTCGGTGAGCTTCCGTACCTCCGAATACCCGGCTTTCCCGACCGACATGCAGGCGCAGTTCATGGCGCTGAACAGTGTGGCCGGCGGCGTGGCCCGCATTACCGAAACGATCTTCGAGAACCGCTTCATGCACGTGCAGGAGCTGAGCCGGCTGGGTGCCGACATCACGGTCGAAGGCAATACCGCGGTGGTCACCGGCGTGCCCCGGCTGTCGGGCGCCAAGGTGATGGCGACCGACCTGCGCGCCTCCGCCAGCCTGGTGATCGCCGGCCTGGTGGCCGAGGGCGAAACCGTGATCGACCGCATCTATCACCTTGACCGTGGCTATGACCGCATGGAAGACAAGCTGTCGGCCGTGGGCGCCAAGATCCGCCGCATCGCCTGAGCGCACGAAAAGATAAAAGGACGCAGATGAGCCCCTCCCCGACCCAGTTGACGCTGGCCCTCTCCAAGGGCCGGATCTTCACCGAAACCATGCCGCTGCTCGAGGCGGCCGGCATCCATGTCACCGAGGATCCGGAAACCTCGCGCAAGCTGATCCTGCCCACCTCCGATCCGGACGTGCGCGTCATCATCGTGCGCGCCTCCGATGTGCCGACCTACGTGCAATACGGCGCGGCCGACTTCGGCGTGGCCGGCAAGGACGTGCTGATGGAACACGGTATGGCCGGGCTCTACGCGCCGATCGACCTGAATATCGCCAAATGCCGCATGTCGGTTGCGACCTCGGCGGGCTTCGACTACGCCAGCGCGGTGCGCCAGGGCGCGCGGCTGGCCGTGGCTACCAAATATGTGCAGACCGCGCGCGAGCACTTCGCCAAGAAGGGCGTGCACGTGGACCTGATCAAGCTGTACGGCTCGATGGAACTCGGGCCGCTGGTGGGCCTGGCCGACGCCATCGTCGACCYGGTCAGCACCGGCGGGACCTTGCGCGCCAACAACCTGGTCGAAGTGGAAGAGATCGTGCAGATATCGTCGCGCCTGGTGGTCAACCAGGCTGCCCTCAAACTCAAGCGTGAGCGGCTTGCCCCGATTCTCGACGCGTTTGAACGGGCCTCCGCCGCGCTGGCCTGAGGCCGCGCGCGAGAGAGCCTGGGGAATGGAGTCATGAACGAAAATTCTATGGAAAACCTCGAAATCCGCCGGCTGGATTCGACCGAGCAGGGCTTTGCCGCCGAGCTGCGCAAGGTGCTGGCGTTCGAAGCCGGTGAAGACGATGCCATCGATCGCGCCGTGGCGCAGATCCTTGCCGATGTGAAAGCACGCGGCGACGCCGCGGTGCTRGAGTACACGCAGCGYTTCGACCGCGTCGAWGCCRGCKCCATGRSCGCGCTGGARRTSTCGCCGGCCAAGCTCGARGCCGCGCTCGACGARCTCGAGCCCAARCGCCGCGCYGCSCTGGAAACCGCGGCGGCGCGCGTGCGCGCCTACCACGAGAAGCAGAAGATCGAGTGCGGCAGCCACAGCTGGGAATACACCGAGTCCGACGGCACCGTGCTGGGACAGAAGGTGACCCCGCTGGACCGCGTTGGCATCTATGTGCCGGGTGGCAAGGCGGCGTATCCGTCGTCCGTGCTGATGAACGCCATCCCCGCGCGCGTGGCCGGCGTCAAGGAAGTCATCATGGTCGTGCCTACGCCGGGCGGCGTGCGCAATGAACTGGTGCTGGCCGCGGCGCAGATCGCCGGCGTGGACCGCGTGTTCACCATTGGCGGCGCGCAGGCGGTTGGCGCGCTGGCTTACGGCACGGGCTCGCTGCCCCAGGTCGACAAGATCGTCGGCCCGGGCAACGCCTACGTGGCGGCGGCCAAGCGCCGCGTGTTCGGCACCGTCGGCATCGACATGATCGCCGGCCCGTCCGAGATCCTGGTGATCTGCGACGGCACCACCGATCCGGACTGGGTGGCGATGGACCTGTTCTCGCAGGCCGAGCACGATGAGCTCGCGCAATCCATCCTGCTGTGCCCGGACTCGAATTACCTGGCCCAGGTGGAAGAAAGCATCCACCGCCAGCTTGACTCCATGCCTCGCCGCGACGTCATCCGTGCTTCGCTGTCCGGGCGCGGCGCGCTGATCCGGGTACGCGACATGGACGAGGCCTGCGAGATCGCCAACGCGATCGCGCCGGAGCACCTGGAGATTTCTGCCGAGAACCCGCGCCACTGGGCCGAGAAGATCCGCCACGCCGGCGCGATCTTCCTGGGCCGCTATACCAGCGAGTCGCTGGGCGACTACTGTGCCGGGCCCAACCACGTGCTGCCGACCTCGCGCACCGCGCGTTTCTCGTCGCCGCTGGGCGTGTACGACTTCCAGAAGCGCTCCAGCCTGATCGAAGTGAGCGAGCAGGGCGCCCAGATGCTGGGCCAGATCGCCGCCGAGCTGGCCTACGGCGAGGGTTTGCAGGCCCACGCCCGCAGCGCCGAGTATCGCCTCAGGCGTAACTGAGGCATAGCGGCCGGGTTCCGGTTTTTTCGGCGCCCGGCCGGATTGCAGCAATCAGCACCGACAACCACCGACCAAAGAGGTAATCCAATGTCCGTAGTGCAAACTTCCCTGATCGAACGCATCATCCGTGACGACGTACGCGCCATGGGCGCCTACCATGTGCCGGATTCGCACGGTCTGGTGAAGCTGGACGCGATGGAGAACCCCTACCAGCTGCCCGACGCCCTGCGCGCCAAGCTGGCCGCGCGGCTGGCCGAGGTGGCGCTGAACCGTTATCCGGTGCCGAGCAGCGAAGTGCTGCGCGCGCGCCTGAAGATGGTCATGGACGTGCCCGCGGGCATGGACGTGCTGCTGGGCAACGGCTCGGACGAGATCATCAGCATGTTGTCGCTGGCCGCCGCCAAGCCGGGCGCCAAGGTGCTGGCACCGGTGCCGGGCTTCGTCATGTACGCCATGTCCGCCCAGTTTGCCGGGCTGGAATTCGTCGGCGTGCCGCTCAAGGCGGATTTCACGCTTGACCGGGCTGCCATGCTCGCGGCCATGGCAGAGCACCAGCCGACCATCATTTACCTGGCCTACCCCAACAATCCCACCGGCAACCTGTTCGATGCGGATGACATGGAAGCCATCGTGCGCGCCGCCCAGGGCGAGGCCTGCCAGAGCCTGGTGGTGGTCGACGAGGCCTATCAGCCATTCGCCCAGGACACCTGGATGCCGCGCCTGGCCGAGTTCGGCAACCTGCTGGTGATGCGTACCGTGTCCAAGCTGGGCCTGGCCGGCATCCGGCTGGGCTACCTGGCCGGCGCGCCGGCCTGGCTCTCGCAGATCGACAAGGTGCGCCCGCCGTACAACGTCAATGTGCTGACCGAAGCCACCGCGCTGTTCGTGCTGGAGCATGTCGACGTGCTGGACCAGCAGGCTGCACAACTGCGCGCCGAGCGCGCCACCGTGGCCAGCGCCCTGGCTGCCTTGCCGGGCGTGACGGTCTACCCGAGCGCCGCCAATTTCCTGCTGGTGCGCGTCGACGATTCCGCCCGTGTGTTCGACGGGGTGCTCGCGCGCAAGGTTTTGATCAAGAACGTGGGTAAAATGCACCCATTGCTGGCCAACTGTCTGCGCGTCACGGTCAGCACTCCCGAAGAGAACGCGCAATTTCTCGCTGCCTTCCAGGCGGCGTTGCAGGATTAACACCATGCGTGTTGCAGAGGTCACCCGCAATACTTCGGAAACGCAAATTCGCGTTTCGCTGAATCTCGATGGCACCGGCCGCCAGAAACTGGCGTCCGGCGTGCCGTTCCTCGACCACATGCTGGACCAGATCGCCCGCCATGGCATGTTCGACCTCGAGGTCGAAGCCAGCGGCGACACCCATATCGATGACCACCACACGGTGGAAGAC